>JAFYFK010000049.1 GCA_017543805.1 Bacillota bacterium
GAAACTATTGTCAGTATTCTGGATAATAATTATGACAGGATCAATTCAGCCAGGGAGAAGGCCTCCTACAAGGCCGGAAGGCGATACAGGGAATCCCTCAACGCGGCGGAATAACGATCGGCGCGGCGGTGTCAGCACCGCCGCTTTTTTATTCCTGGGGAGCCTCTTCTTCAGGAGCTTCGGCTTCTTCCGCGGCCTCAGCTTCCTCTTCGGGTTCCGCTGCGGGGAGCAGAGTCTCGTCTATCTGGAACTTGTCCGCGAGTTCAACAAAGCGGTCGAGCTCTTCCTCGTTTAAGCATTCGAGGAACTTGCGGAACTTCTTCTCAGCCTTGCTGTCCTTGCCCTTGCCGGCCAGATAGCGCTCAGCCAGATCTGTCAGTTTAAGAGTAACATCGTCGTCAGGATATTCGAGCAGGCCCATAGCCTCGAGCTCGAGCAGTTTTTTGTCCATCCTGGACGGCTTTGTGTCGAAGCAGTCGCAGAGGTCATAGAATGTAGCGTCCTCAAGCTGGGAGATTACGTCCAGCACAGCCGCGTCTTCCTTGGAGACATCGATATCCGGGCCCATTCCGAACTTTGCCAGAACAGCCAGCTGCTTCGGCGTATATTGCTTTTTTTCGTCTTTCTTATCTTTCTTACCCATTTTTACACCCTCCTGAATTTAAAACTCTTCTACTCTGTTGTCCTTAGCGTTGGCGACAGCCTCTATCAGCGCGTCCAGAGACCCGATGACAGGCTGCTGCTCCAGAAGCTTTTCGACCGCTCCGAAGCCCAGTTCCTTGCGCCTTGCGATCTGTTCCACTATCTTGCCGCGCTCCTCGTTTTCGACTATCCTTGCCGCGAGAACGCCGGGATTCGCGAAATCCGGAAGCTGCATCTCCGGCGGCTCGTATTCGCCGGAAAGGCTCTCGACGAGCGATTTCCTGTATTCCTGGACCATCTCGAGCTCGTCGTCGCTGATGACCGGCCACTGCGGATCGATCTCCTCCAGCGTGGCGAGGACTATCCTGGAAACCGTCAGACGGGCGTACCACTTATGATCCGCCGGCACCACATACCAGGGGTTGATGGAAGTGGACGTGGAATTGACCATGGTCTCGAAGGCTTCCATGTAGTCGTCCCAGTACTGGCGCTCCTTGATGTCGCCCGAGGATATCTTCCAGTTCTTGCGCTCGGTGTCGATACGGGAGACAAAGCGCCTCGCCTGCTCGTCCTTGGAGACGTTGAGGAATATCTTTATGACTCTTGTTCCGGTATCGTAGAGATACTTCTCGAAATTCTTTATCTGCGTGTAGCGCTGGCGGATTATGTCCACGTCGTGCATGCGGTCCGGCAGTATCTGGTTCTCGTAGAGCTTGTGGACCTTGCCGACCAGAACGTCCTCGTAGTAGCTGCGGTTGAATATGGAAATGTAGCCGCGCGCCGGAAGAGCGCTCCAGAAACGCCAGAGATAGTCGTGGCTGGACTCCTCTGCCGACGGGACCTTAAAGCAGTATTCCTTGACGCCGTGCGGGGAAAGCGTATTGAAGACCGTGCGGATGACGCCGTCCTTGCCCGCGGCGTCCATGGCCTGGAAGACGAAGATGACTCCCTCCTTGCGCTCCGCGTACAGCTTCTGCTGCAGCTTGTTTATCTTAAGAAGATTGCGCACGAATTCGTCAACGGCCTCGGAACGGTCTCCGAAACCGCCCATATCAGATGTGTCGAATGTCTTGATATTGAATTTTTTTCTTCCGACATATTTGTACGGATCTATTCCGCCTGTACCCATTTTCTTTCCTTTCCGGCTTCGCAAATGCTGATTCGCCTGATAAACAATATTTTAACACAATGAAGCATTTCCCGGTTGAAAAATTTACATATTTTTATAATTTTTAAAAGGAGGCCTTGAAAGGCCTCCCCTGATTTTCAGATATCCTATTTGAGATCGTGAGTCTTTTCGAACGCGTCGAGCCAGGCCGAAGCGTCTTCGCATACGCTGCGCAGGGTATCCCCGTCGAACGGGCTGTCGAGTCCGGCGTTTGCAAGCAGATCGGTAAACACGGCGCTTCCGCCCTGCTTTGTGTATGCCATGTAATACTTCCACGCGTCGGGCAGACCTTTCTGTATCTTAGCCCAGAATTCGAGCGATACGGTCTGCGCCAGGCAGTAGTCTATGTAATAGAACGGCATGCCGTAGATGTGGTGCTGTCTCTGCCAGCCCTCGCCGTCCGCGTAGGACGGGATGTCTCCGTCGAGAAGCATCCAGGGCATGTAGATGCCGAGCAGTTCCTTCCACGCCGCGTGTCTTTCCGCGGGGGTCATCTGCGGCTTTTCGTAGACGATATGCTGGAAGTGGTCGACCATGGTCCCGTAGGGGATGAATTCGATCGCTGAAGCGAGGTGCGAATAGCGGTACTTGTCGGCATCAGGTCCGAAGAAGTCCTCCGCCCACGGCCACGCGAAGAATTCCATGGACATGGAATGGACCTCGCAGGCCTCCATCGTCGGCCAGTTGTAGCTTGCCGGAACGCGTTCCCTGTTCATCCAGTCGGCAAAGGCGTGACCGGCTTCGTGCGTTACGACCTCAACGTCGCCCTGGGTGCCGTTGAAGTTCGCGAAGATGAACGGCATGCGGTAGTCCGGGATGTCCTCGCAGTAACCGCCGCCCTGCTTGCCCTCGGTGGAGAGCACGTCCATCATCTCGTAATCCCTCATCTGCTTAAAGAATTTGCCGGTCTCTGGGGAAAGCTCTGTGTAGAACTTGAGACCCGCGGCAAGTATGTCATCCGGGCTGCCCTGCGGCCTGGGGTTGCCGCTCCTGAAAGAGAGTGCGGCGTCCGCGAAGCTTAAAGGATAGCTGACTCCGAGGGTCTCGGCGCGCTTTTTCATAAGCCTGTCGGCAAGAGGAACGACGTACTTTACGACCGCTTCGCGGAATTTTTCGACGTCATCCTTGGTGTAGCAGTTACGGCTCATTCTGTAATAACCGAGTTCAGTGTATCCGTCATAACCCATCTTGCGTCCCATGGTGTCGCGCAGCTTTGTGAGCTCGTCGTAGAGGCGGTCGAGTTCTTTCTGGTTGTCCTTGTACCACTTGCCCTCTGCCTTCCACGCCGCGAGCCTTCTGGCGTCGTCCGGATCCGTCTTGAACGGGGTCATCTGAGAGATGGTGTAAACTCCGTCCTCAAACGGGATCTGCGCGCTGGCAAGGAGCTTTTCGTATTCCTGGGTAAGGTCGTTTTCCTTCTGCATCTCGGGGATTATCTCCGGGCTGAATGCCTTGAGATCTATCTCCGCGTTAAGGAACATCGGTCCCTTGTATTCCTCTTCAAAATCCTTTCTGAAGGGGCTCTCGAGCATGGCTTTGATGAACATCTGCCCGTATTCGTTCATAACAGGGCTCGCTTCGTTGAAGAACTGCTGTTCTTCGTCGTAGAATTTGTCGCGGGTGTCGATGCTGTGGCGTATATATGACAGGCAGTACATCGTGCTGAAGTTTGCGGACAGCTCCTCTTCCTCCAGGAACGCGGCCTTTGCTTCTTCGTAGGTCTTCGCGTTCTTTAAGCGCTCGACGACCTCCAGCCCGGCCTTTTTGCAGGCTTCAAGATCCGGACGCTTATACGGCATGTCCTTGAATTTTACCATTGGCTTCATATCATAAATCTCCTTTTTATAAAAATGTCTTTCTGTGTATCGGGCACGGGCCGAGCAGAGCGAGGCCCTCGTAATGGGCCTTTGTGCCGTAGCCCTTGTTGCTCGCGAACGCGTAGCCCGGGTACTTCTGATCCATTTCGACCATATAGCGGTCTCTCGTTACCTTGGCGAGTATCGACGCCGCGGCTATTGAAACGGACGTGGCGTCGCCGTGGATGATCGAAGTCTGCGGAATATCCAGGGCGTTGAGGCGGACAGCGTCTATGAGCACGTGGTCCGGTTTGACCGAAAGGCTGTTTACTGCTTCCAGCATGGCCTCCTTTGTGGCTTCGAGGATGTTTATCTCGTCGATCCTGTCCGGCCAGCGCCACCCGAAAGCATAACAGACCGCAGCCTCCCTGATCTGATCGAAAAGGCTGTCCCTCTGTTTTGGGCTGAGCTTTTTGGAATCGTTGACCCCGAGTACGGAAAAGTCCTCCGGAAGTATAACTGCCGCGGTAACGACAGGGCCTGCAAGCGGTCCGCGGCCGACTTCGTCGACGCCCGCGATGTATCTCTTCCCTGCGGCGCGCAGAGCGGTCTCGTGCGCTGACATCTGCTTAAGCAGCTCTTTCTGTTTCTGCAGTCTCTCGGCTTTAGTCATGCTGCCCTACTGCTCCCTGTCCGGAATGTATTCGCGCAGATAGACCATCTTGATGCTGGAATTCTCGTTGCGCACAGTGCGCATCTCAAAGCCCTTGAGGGACTTGAGGAACGGAGTCAGCTTGGGGAAACCGTAGTTTCTGACGTCGAAGTCGGAATAGCGCTTAACCAGACGGCTTCCGAGGTCGCTGGTGGAGACCCAGCCGTCCTCGTCGGAATCCTCCTGCAGTATGGAGTGGAGGGCCTCGGTGATCTCCTCGAGGCTGGTGATCTCACTCTCTTCTATCTTCTCAGGCTCCTGTTCGCTGACTGCCTCGGGAACAGGTTCCTCCTTGACAGGCGGAAGGTTCTTGGCCTTGACCTTCGCCGGCGCGGGCGCAGGGGTCTTCTTTGCGGATTTGTCAGGCTCCTTGGCCTTGTCGCCCTTGTCTGCCTTGTCCTGCTTTTCAGCCTTTGCCGCGGCTTTGGCCTTGCGCTTTTTGCTGTCGCCGGCCAGTATGTCGAGGTACTTGAATTTATTGCACGCGGTAATGAACGGCTTGGGGGTCTTCTGTTCTCCCATGCCTACGACCATCATCCCGGATTCCCTGAGACGGCTCGCAAGCCTTGTAAAATCGCTGTCGGAGCTCACTATGCAGAAACCCTCGACGCTTCCCGAATACAGGATATCCATGGCGTCGATTATCATTGCGGAGTCCGTCGCGTTCTTTCCTGTGGTGTAGCTGTACTGCTGAATGGGCGTTACGCTGTATTCCAACAGGACCTTTTTCCAGGGCGCGAGCGCCGGTTTGGTCCAGTCGCCGTAGATCCTCTTGTATGTGACCTCCCCGTCATTGGAGATCTCGTCCAGTATCACCTTTATATATCTGTCCGAAACATTGTCCGCGTCTATGAGCACGGCAAATTTTCTGTCTGCAGCCATTTAAGCCTCCTTGGTACATAACGATATATTATACACTTAAGCTCAGCCGTCTTGCAATCCCGTTCGGCAAACGTTAGAATACTTATTACTATGAGTACTATTAAGAAATTCGCGAAATACTACATCCCCTATAAAAAGATATTCTTTACCGACCTCTTCTGCGCGCTGATATTCAGCGCCATAGACGTAATCTACCCGCAGGTGCTCCGCAGCGCGTGCAGCGGGCTGTTTACAGAAGGCCCGTCGGTGATCCTCTCGCGCCTGCCCTATCTGGCGGCGGCGATGCTCGCCCTTTACATACTGCAGGCGGCCGCAAACCATTACGTGATCTTCCAGGGCCACATGATGGGCGTTCAGATGGAGCGCGACATGCGGGCGCAGCTCTTCGCCCACTACGAGCGCCTGTCGTTCTCGTATTTTGACAGGAACAACACCGGCCAGGCCATGAGCCGCGTCGTTGCGGACCTCTTCGACATCTCGGAATTCGCCCACCACGGTCCGGAAAACCTGTTCATCTCCGGAGTAAAGATAATCGGGTCATTCGCGTTTATGGCGGCTATAGAATGGAGGCTGGCGCTTATCCTGCTCTGCGTGGTCCTCATCATGATGGGCTTCACCTTCTATATGCGCCGCAGCATGCACGACGCCTCAAAGGACAACAGAAAGCGCCTCGGCATAATAAACGAGACCCTTCAGGACTCCTTCTCCGGCATACGCATAGTGCAGGCCTTCGGCAACGAGGACGTGGAGATAGCCAAATTCGAGGAAGGCAACGAGGGCTTCGTCCGCTCCAAGCGCGTCTACTACAGGGTCATGACCCGCTTCCTCTGCACCAATAAGTTCTTTATAGGCATACTATACGCGACGGCGCTGGTGTTCGGTGGACTGTTCATAGCCCACGGAACGCTGCGGCCGGAAGAACTTACGATATTCGCGGTCTACATTGCGGTGTTCGTCAGCCCTATCATGGTGCTTGTGGAGTTCACTGAGGTTTTCCAGAAAGGCATGACCGGTTTTGAGCGCTTCCTGGAGATCGTCGAGACCGACCCGGAGATCAAGGATGACCCCGCCGCGGAGCCGCTCAAAGACGCCCACGGCGACATCGTATATAAAGACGTTTCCTTCCGATACAACCAGAACGAAGAGGTGCTTGACCACATAGACCTCAACATACCGGCCGGCAGCTCCGTCGCGCTGGCAGGCCCCTCAGGCGGCGGCAAGACCACCATCTGTTCCCTGCTCCCGCGCTTTTATGACATCGACGGAGGAAGCATTACGATCGGCGGCCAGGAGGTCTCGAAGATCAAGCTGGATTCCCTGCGGCGCAGCATAGGAATAGTACAGCAGGAGGTCTACATGTTCGGCGGGACCGTGCGCGAGAACATCGAGTACGGCAAGCCCGGCGCAAGCCTTGACGAGATAGTCGCTGCCGCGAAGAAAGCAAAGATCCACGACTTTGTAATGAGTCTTCCTGACGGTTACGACACAATAGTCGGCGAGCGCGGTGCAAGACTCTCCGGCGGCCAGAAGC
>JAFYFK010000050.1 GCA_017543805.1 Bacillota bacterium
ATAGCGGGGATCGTAGTCCGGCTTGGAGACCGTGCAGAGCGCGGGAAGAGCCGTGTCGACCATAAGGTATCCGGACTCGAGCTCCTTCTTGACCCTCAGCCCGGCGTCCGCCGTAGCCGCTTCGACGGTGTCCGCTACAAACGGAAGCCCGAGCGTCTCAGCCATCATCTCGCCTACCTCGCTGCCGATAAAGTCCGTGGATTCCCTGCCGCAGAGGACCAGGTCGAACTTCGCGCCGTTTTCTTCTTCTATTTTCTTTACCGCTGACGCCAGCAGCGACGCGGTCACGTGCGAATCCCTGTCCGCAAGGCCGGCGTCCGAAACGTGATAAGCCTTTGCGGCGCCTACCGCGAGGGCGTTCTTGAGGCAGACCTTATTGTCCTCCGGACCCGCTGAGACAACGGTCACGCTGCCGCCGTTGGCCTCGACAAAACGGACCGCCAGCTCCAGCGCGTAGGTGTCAAAAGCGTTGCCCTGGGGCTCCGCCTGGGAAAGATCCGGCTTTCCGGACGCGTTGAGACGGATCTCGACGGAATCATCCGGCACCTGCTTCATGCAAACTAATATGTTCATTTTAAGATTCTCCTTTAGTTCTGTTATTATGCCAATAAAAGGATGAATATGTCTTTTCTGCGTTGATGAGATGCTCCGAAGAGCCATCGCAAGCGCCAGCCCGAGCCAAGAAACCACTAGTTTGGCGAAGGGCGAGAGCGTGGCTCTGAGGGGCATCTCATCAACATGATCCTACTTTAAATCTTTCCTATTGTCGCCTTGCCGATGACCAGCCTCTGGATCTCGTTGGTGCCCTCGAAGATCTGGTGGATCTTGGCGTCGCGCATAAGCTTTTCAACAGGGTATTCGCGGCTGTAGCCGTAACCGCCGTGGATCTGGACAGCCTCAGTAGAGCAGTACATCGCGGCGTCGCTGGCGAGGCACTTTGCCTCCGCCGACGCGACGGAATAAGGCTCGCCCCTGTCCATCAGGCTGAGCGCGTAGGCGCAGACCTGGCGGGCGGCCTCGGTCTTCATCTGCATATCCGCGATCTTGAACTGCAGCACCTCGTTCTTCGCGAGAGGCTTGCCGAACTGCACGCGCTGCTTAAGATATGAAACGGACTCGTCGATCGCCCTCTGCGCGATGCCGAGAGACGCGATGCCTATCCATGTCCTGGAGATGTCCAGCGTCTTCATCGCGATCTGGAAGCCCTGCCCGACCTCGCCGAGAACAGCGCTTGCCGGCACGCGGCAGTCCTCAAGCACTATGTCGCTGGTGTGGCTGTGTCTGATGCCCATCTTGTCCTCGACAGATCCGACGGAAAGCCCCGGAGTGCCTTTCTCGATCAGGAACGCGGTGTATCCGCCCTTCGCGACCGGAACGGACTTGTCAGTGACAGCGTATATTACATAGAAATCTCCGATCGGCCCGTTGGTTATAAAGCACTTGGTGCCGTTGAGCACGTACTCGTCCCCGTCCTTTACAGCGGTGGTAACAGCGCCGCTGACGTCGCAGCCCGCGTTGGGCTCGGTAAGGCAGAAGCAGCCGTAGCCTCCGTTGAGGAGAATGTCGTAGCAGCGGTCCTTCTGCTCCTCGGTCCCCGCGATCTCAACGGAATCCAGCGCGACTTCGTTGACCATGAACGCGGCGGTTATGCCTGCGTCGTACTTGGCGATCTCCTCCATGAGCGCGGCGCGGTCCATCTTCGAGAGCCCGGGACCGCCCTTCTCTTCAGGCACGGGCAGCGTTCCGATGCCCATCTCCTGCAGGCCGTCCATTATTCCCTGAATGATCTCCTCGCCTGCGGGGTCGCCCTTAAATCCGGCCTTCTCGGCCTCATAGACCTGGGATCGCATCTCGTTTTCGCAGAATGTATGAAGATCCTTAAGCAGGTCCTTTGCATCCTCTGATATAAAAAATGCCATTTTCAGTCTCCTTTACAGTGTGTAGCAAACTTTGCCGGGGTTGAGGATCATGTTGGGGTCGAAGACCCTCTTGATGCCTTCCATGAGCGCCATGTTGGTCTCGCCGACGGATTCCTTGAGATACTTTATCTTTCCGCAGCCTATACCGTGCTCGCCGGATACGAGCCCGCCGCACTCGACAGCGCGCGCGTAGAGCTTTTCAAAGTAGCGCTCGACGCGGAGCTTGAACTCGTCCTCGGTAAGATCGTTGCTGCACTGGTAGAGGTGGATGTTTCCGTCGCCGGCATGGCCGAAGCTCTTGGTGATGAGCCCGCACTCGTCGGACCATGACTTGGCGAAGGTAAGGAATTCGGCGATGTGGTCGACGGGAACTACGACGTCACACTCGTCGAGGAGCTTGGTCTCGGCGATTATCGCCTCGAGGAAGCTGGAGCGGGCAGCCCAGGTATCCTTGATCTTGGCCGGGGTGTCGGCTATCAGAACATCCAGCGCGCCTTCCTCCAGCACGAGTTCGCTTGCCTGCTCGACTATATCCATCAGGGCGTCCTCGTCCGGACCGTCGAAGGTGACCAGCAGATACGCGCCGATCTCGACGCCTTCGAGTTCCTTGGGGAACACCGCGCGCCCTATGTAGCGCTCGCTGGTGAGTACGATCTCGCGTTCCATGAACTCCAGCGCCTGGGCGTCCAGGCCGGCGTTCTTGAGCTTAGGCACTGTGGAGATTGCCGATTCGAGATCCTCGAACGGAATGATAAGGCTCAGCACCTTCTTGGGCGCGGGGATTATCTTGAGAGTCAGTTCAGTGATGATGCCCAGGGTGCCTTCGCTGCCTATCATCAGGTTGAGCAGGCTGTAGCCGGAGCTGGTCTTGCTCACGGAAGCGCCGAAGCTCGTTATCTCGCCGCTGGGCAGAACGACCTTCATGGCCAGCACGTAATCCCTGGTCGTGCCGTATTTTACGGCCCTCATGCCGCCGGCGTTGGTCGAAACGTTGCCGCCGACCGTCGCGAGCTTTTCGCCCGGATCAGGCGGATAGAGGTAGCCCTGCTTTGCGCAGTCCTCGGCGAGATCCTGCAGCAAAACGCCCGGCTCGATGGTTACCGTAAAGTTGTTGAAATCATAAGCGATGATCTTATTCATCTTTGTGGTGTCTATGACCACACCGCCGAAAATGGGGGTGCAGCCGCCCGCAAGGCCGGTGCCGGCGCCTCTGGGCGTCACCGGAATGCGGTTTTCGTTGCAGATCTTCATCACCGCCGCGATCTCTTCCGCGCTGGTGGCCAGAAGAAGCGCCTCCGGCATCCTCTTTCCGTAAATGGGCATCTCGTCGTGCGAATAGTCATCGTTGACCTCGTCACCCGCCAGAAGATGCCCCGGAGCCGCCGCTTTAAGCTGCTCGATCAGTTCCGGTGTCAATGTATTGTATTCCGCCATCTTATCTCCTCCTTCGGCTTTCAGGCTGATTAATTTACTGCTTATAATATATCACACTTTGCCCGTCCGATGGTGCTATAATGGTAGGAGTTATCAAGGTATTTGCTTTAAGGGAGATCGATCATGGAACTTACGGGAACTACTTTTTTCTTTGACTGGGAGACCGCGCTGATGGTCTGGCTGCAGGCTCATATGGGCGGTTTTGCGGTGACGCTGGCGTCGTTTTTCTCGATGTTCGGCGAAACGCTGGTCAGCGTCGCGGTTCTCGGCTTCGTGTACTGGTGCTGGGACAAGGAATTCGGGCAGTTCATAGGCATAAACGTCATGGTCGCCAACACGCTCAACCCGATGGTAAAGAACATCTTCCTGCGCAGGCGCCCCTATTTTGACCATACGGAGATAAAATGCCTGCGGCCAGTGGACAAAGACGCGGACATATTTGACATCGCGGCGCAGGGTTATTCGTTCCCGAGCGGCCATTCGTCAAACTCAGTCACGGTATTCGGGTCCCTCGCGGCTTACGCAAAAAAGCGCCCGATAACTATTGCGGCTGTTATTATCGCCCTTGGATGCGGGATCTCCCGCTTCTGCCTGGGCGTCCACTACCCGACGGACGTGCTGGTAGGCTGGCTTATGGGCCTTGCGGTCGTCCTGTTCATACCCCTGCTCAGGGCTAAAATAAAGAGCAGCGCGCTGTTCTACGCCATACTGATAATTGCGACGCTTCCGGGCTTCTTCTACTGCAGGAGCGACGATTACTTTACCTCCTTCGGGATGCTGATCGGGACATTCGCGGGCATAGAATTCGAAAAGAAATACGTGGATTTTGAGAATACGCGCAAGCCCCTGTTCTGCGCCCTGCGCCTGATCGGAGGCATTGCGGTATACTTCGGTGTCTCCACTGTGCTGAAGCTTCCGTTCGGCAGCGAATTCCTGCACTCCGGGACGGCGGCAGCCCACCTGGTCCGCGTCGTCCGCTACGCCGTAACGATGTTCTGCTGCGTCGGCGCTTATCCGATGATCTTCAAACTTGAAAAGAAAAAATAACGACAATACGATTTGAATAAAAAAACACCCAAAACAAAAGGCAATCTTAAACTGATCCGGCACTTTCTGAAAGGCAGCACGGCGCTTTTCGCGTGCAGCATTTTCTGTTCCATGCTGTCTTCGCTTGCGGACATGCTGACACCGCAGGTGTTCAGGGTGACCATAGACAACGTCATCGGAGGAAAGCCTTCCGATCTTCCGGCATGGGCAGACGCACTCGCGGAACGCGCCGGGGGATTCGCGTACCTTTCGCAGCATCTCTGGATGATGGCGCTCGCGGTCATCGCGCTGGCGCTTGTCCGCGTCACCGCCGAATACAGCGGAATGGTGCTCAACACCAAAGCCTCCGAGACCTTCATAAAGCGCTGCCGCGACGAGATATTCTCGCACATCCAGCGCCTGCCCTACTCCTGGCACATGAAGAACCACACCGGAGACATAATCCAGCGCTGCACATCGGACGTCGACCGCATCCGCGTTTTCGTGGCGGAGCAGCTGACCTCGGTCTTCCGCATCAGCATCTACCTGATAATGGCAGTGTACTTCATGTTCACCATGAACCTGGCTCTGGCGCTGATCGCGGTCATACCCATCCCGCTGATCCTTACCTATTCGATAAACTTCCGCAAAAAGATGGAGGACGGTTTCCGCGTCTGTGACGAAAACGAGGGCATAGTCTCCTCGATCGTCCAGGAGAACCTGACCGGCGTGCGCGTCGTCAGGGCTTTCGCGCGCGAGGAATCCGAGCGCAGGCGCTTTGAAAAGGCCAATGAGTATTATTCGAATCTCTGGATAAAGCTCGGCGTGGTCATGGGCCGCTTCTTCGGGACACAGGACTTCCTGTCCAACATGCAGGTCCTGATAGTGATCGTCGCGGGCGCGGTGCTCTGCGTAAACGGGGCCATGAACGCAGGAGAGTACGTCGCTTTCATCTCCTACAACACCATGCTCTCCTTCCCCATCAGAAGGCTCGGCCGCATGATCTCCGAGATGTCCAAAGCCGGAGTCTCCATCGAAAGGATCGCATACATAATGGATTCCGAAGAGGAGCGCGACCGCGAAGGCGCCTCCGACGCCGACATGCGCGGTGACATCCGTTTTGAGCATATCAGCTTCGCGTACGAGGGCAGTTCCGAAGTCCTGCACGACGTTGATCTGGAGATAAAGGCCGGAACGACGCTCGGCATACTCGGCAGCACGGGCTCCGGAAAATCCACGCTCATGCTTCTTCTCGACAAGCTCTACGACATCCCCGAGGGCTGCGGCCGCATAACGATAGGAGGCACGGACATCAGGGACATACGCACGGAGCACCTGCGCAGGAACATCTCCATGGTGCTTCAGGAGCCATATCTCTTCAGCCGTTCGATATCCGACAACATCGGCATAGCCGCGCCTGGGATGACTCTCAGCGGGATCCGCGAGGCCGCAAAGGCAGCCTGCCTCGACGAGACTGTCGAGGACTTTACCAACGGCTACGACACCTTTGTCGGCGAGCGCGGAGTCACCCTGTCCGGCGGGCAGAAGCAGCGCGCCGCGATCGCCCGGGCGCTCACCATAGACGCCCCGATAATGATATTCGACGATTCCATGTCCGCGGTCGATACCGAGACAGACGCGAAGATACGCACAGCCCTTTCGGAGCATTTCGGCAAGGCCACTGTCATACTTATATCCCACCGCATCACCACGCTGTCCAGGGCGGACAAGGTCGTGGTGCTGGACGGCGGACGCATCGCGGAGGAAGGCACTCCGGATGAACTGAGCAGAGCCGGAGGCATATACCAGAAGATCTGCGAGATACAGAGCGGAAGTTCGAAAGAAGATAAGGAGGCCGGAGATGAAGAGTAAAAAACGCGAAAAAGGCCTCCCCTTCTTCGGCATACCCAAGATGATACCCTTTGTGTGGCCGCTCAGAAAGCAGCTGCTGCTCGTGATGCTCTTCCAGCTCGGCCAGAGTCTTGCCGACGTCGCGAGGCCGGTGCTTCAGCGCTACGCGCTCAACCATTTCGTCGGCGAGGGGACGCTCAGCGGCATGATACCGTTCATTATCGGCTACATACTGCTGATCACCTTCGGCGCCCTGGTGTTCTACGGCATGATAAAGCTGGGGCTTAAAACCGAGCTGCTGATAGACCGCAGGCTGAGGGACACTGCCTTTGAACACCTGCAGAAGCTTTCTTTCGATTACTACAACCAGAACAGCGTGGGCTACATCCACGCCCGCGTCATGAGCGATACAGGACGCATAGGCGAGCTCTTCAGCTGGCATATGACTGACTCCCTGTACTTCCTGGCTTACATCGTATTCGCGCTCGTCGTAATGTTCAGCATAAACTCCGGCCTGGCGGCGCTGATATGCGTCCTGGTGCCGGTGGTCGCGCTGTTCTTCTCGCTGTTCCAGGGCAAGCTGTTCGATCTTCACCACCAGGTGCGCGAGATCAATTCCCGCATAACCGGAAACTTCAACGAAGGCATAACAGGCGCAAAGACAATAAAATCGCTGGCCGTCGAGGAACGCATCGACGACGATTTCCGCAAGGAGACTCTCAATATGAAGCAGCGCTCCGTTGAATCCGCAAGGGTCAGGGGGCTGTTTGCCATGGTCACGAACCTCGCTTCATCCTGCGCGCTTGCCATAGTGCTCTGGAAGGGCGGAGTCATCGCGGCTGAAGAGGTCGGAACGTTTTCAATGTTCATGAGCTACGCGCAGGGCCTCATAGAGCCGGTGCGCTGGCTGGTGGAAACGCTTGCGCTCCTCGTCCAGGGCGAGGTCAACATCCAGCGCTACACCACGCTGGTCGAGTACACCCCGAGCGTTACCGACACCCCGGAGGTCATCGAAAAATACGGCGACTGCTTCAATCCGAAAAAGGAGAACTGGGAGGACATCCGCGGCGACATCGAATTCCGCGACGTCAGCTTCAAATATCCCGACGGTGACGAATATATACTCGAGCACTTTAATCTTAAGATACCCTTCGGGACCAGCGTCGCCATTGTCGGCGAGACCGGAGCCGGAAAATCCACGCTGGCCAATCTGATCTGCCGCTTCTACGAGCCGACCGCCGGACAGGTCCTTATCGACGGCCGG
>JAFYFK010000051.1 GCA_017543805.1 Bacillota bacterium
CTCTTCGAACTTCTGAAGCAGCTTTTCCACAGTGAGCTGCTTTTTTTCTTCGCCGGAGATGTCCAGGATTATTCCGCCGTTATGCATCATCACGAGGCGGTCGCCGTATTCGATGGCGTTCTTCATGTTGTGCGTCACCATCAGCGTGGTCAGGCCGTTTTCGCGGACTATGTCGTTGCTGATCTCAAGCACCGTCGCGGCGGTCTTGGGGTCAAGCGCGGCGGTATGCTCGTCCAGGAGAAGTATCTCCGGGCGGCGGACAGTCGCCATTACAAGCGTTATAGCCTGCCTCTGGCCGCCGGACAGAAGGCCAACCTTGGTCTGCAGCCTGTCCTCGAGCCCGAGCCCGAGCCTTGCGAGCTGCTTCTTATAGAGCTCCTTTTCCTCGCCTACGGGCATTCCCCACCTGAGTCCCTTTGGTTTTGCTCTTCTGTAAGCCAGCGCCAGGTTCTCCTCTATCCACATGTTGGCGGCAGTCCCCATCATCGGGTCCTGGAACACGCGGCCGATAAAGCTCGCGCGCTTAACCTCGGGCATGTAGGTAATGTCCCTGCCGTTGAGCGTTATGCGCCCCGAATCCGGCATCATTGAGCCGGCTATGGCGCTGAGCATCGTGGATTTTCCGGCACCGTTGGAGCCGATGACCGTCACGAATTCGCCCTCTTCCACTGTCAGGTTGAGGTCGCGGAAAACCACTTTCTCGTTGACCGTTCCGGCGTTGAAGGTCTTCTGCAGATGTTCTATCTTAAGCATCAGCGCGCCTCCTTTCCGGTCGATCTGACCCTTCTCGCGAAGGCCGCTCTGTCCCTGATCACGGGCAGCGCGAGCGCTATGGCGACTATGACAGCGGTTATCAGCTTAAGGTCGGTCGCCTTCATCCACGGCAATGTCAGCGCGCAGGCGATTATGGTCCTGTAGATGATGGCGCCGCAGACGACCGCGGACATCATGTACGCGAAGTTGTGCTCCTTGTGTATAAAGAGGACTTCTCCGATGATGATGGACGCGAGGCCGATCACGATCGTGCCCTGCCCCATATTGACCAGGGCCGAGCCGTAGTCAAACTGCGCTATAAGGCTTCCGGACAGGGCCACGAGGCCGTTGGATATCATAAGGCAGAGTATGGTCATCGTGTCCGTGTTTATGCCCTGGGCGCGGGCCATGTTCCTGTTGTTTCCGGTGGCGCGGATGGCGCAGCCTATCTCGGTGCCGAAGAAGCGGTACAGCACAAAAACGATCAGAGCGCAGATCAGAAAACCTACGCAGATGGACATTGTATTTGATTTTGTGCCTTCGGGGAACAGCGCGGAAACCATCTTCTTAAGCGAATTGCCGGAGATGGAAACAGTCGCTTTGTCGCTCATGATCCGGATGTTGACCGAATACAGGGCGATCTGTGTAAGGATTCCTGAAAGTATCGGCGGTATCTTGAATCGCGTGATCAGTAGGCCTGTGACAAGGCCGGCGCACATGCCGGCAAGTATGGCGCAGAGCACCGCGAGCACCGGATGCATCCCGGTATTGAGCAGAACGACCGCGGTCGCAGCGCCGAGCGGAAATGTTCCCTCTATGGTAAGGTCGGCAACATCCAGCACGCGGAATGTAAGATAAACGCCGAGCGTGAGCACTGCCCAGAGTATCCCCTGGGCAATGCCGCTTTGTATTGTTGATAAAGACATTTAGAAAGGACCTCCAAAGGTCAGCGTATTATTCGTAGATCTCTGCTATGTCGAGAACTGCCTGCGGGATCTCGAGTCCGAGAGCCTTTGCGGTAGTCGTGTTGACAGCGGTGGTCAGGTTTTCGGTCTGGTACTGTACGGGCATGCCTGCGGCGGCAGCGAGCGGATCCGAAGAGTTGAGGATCTCGGCAGCCATCTTTGCGCTCTGCTTTCCGAGCTCAAAGTAATTGATTCCGTAGGTTGCGAGTGCGCCGGCGCTTACCTGTCCCGGTTCTCCGGCTACGATCGGAAGCTTGCTCTCTATGGCTGCGGCGGAAACGAGGTCCATAGCGTCCGCGAGAGTGTTGTCGGTCGGGATGTAGATGGCGTCTACTTTGCCCGCGAGGGATTCGATAGCGGACTTTGCTTCGTCGATGGCGGAGATGGTCTTCTGCACGCAGCCAAGGCCCTTCGCGTCGAGTTCAGCCTTCGCAAGTTCGTACTGGGCCGCGGAGTTGGACTCGCTGGAGCAGTAGAGAACGGCGACGTTCTTTGCGTCCGGGAGCAGCTGGATCAGCAGGTCTATCTGTTCCTTGACCGGGTTCATGTCGGAAGTTCCGGTGATGTTTGCGCCGGGCTTGTTGTAATCAGCTATAAGTCCGGACGCCACAGGGTCGGTGACCGCGGAGAAAACTACCGGGATATCGGTGGTCTTTTCCTTGATGCAGGATACGCTCGGGGTAGCGATCGCGAAGATCAGGTTGCTGCCGTCGTTGATGAGTGTATCCGCAATGGTCGGGCAGTTTGCGGTATCAGCCGCGGCGGAAAGGTAGTTATATACTACGTTCTGGCCTTCGACAAATCCGGCCTCCGCCATTCCGGCTTTAAAGCCTTCGCTGGCGTTGATCAGGGCGTCGAATTCTCCGAACTGCATAATTCCGATCTTAACGGGTTCTTCGGCTGTGTTTTCTGCCGGTGCGGGAGCTGCCGGAGCGGGCGCCGCGGGGGCTGCGGAAGATGCCGGAGTTGCCGGCTGGGAGCCGCAGGCCGCAAGGCCGAGAACCATTACACATAAGATTAAAATACTAAGGATCTTCTTCATTTTCTTTTGTCCTCCATTTTCTAACTAAAAACGCCCGCCTGTCTGATTTTTAGGCGGACGCTGTAGTCTTTCTGAAATACGCTAAACTGCGCTATTTGCGGGAAGTGCAACAACGATCCACCGTGCCGTAATAATAGCCGAAATAGCCGCCGACATAGTATCTCATTTATGCACATTCTCCTTTCCTCAAGTATTGTACCGATTTTACGCCTGGTTATATAACTTGTCAAGCTTTTTTTCTGTACAGAGCTAAAGCGGAATTTTACAATATTTACAGATGCCCGTTCCACGTCCTGATTCCATTGCAGGATGTTTCAACGACATCTTTCGTGTGGGTTTCGGGCGGCTCGACAATTATTTTTGTGAATTGTCTCGCGCCTTCGAAACCGACGGCGCTAACGCGCCTACACTCATCTGTCGGAAACATCACTGCTCAGTCATGGGACGTGTCATGGCATCTGTAAATATTATTGCACCTATAATACTTGAATTCGCCGAATAATGTGATACAATAACCGGGCAAAACAGCGGAGTTCGGGCTCTAAATCCTCCGCGATACAAATCAAAACCAAGGAGAAAAAGAATATGAAATCCAAAACAATGCTGACGACTCTGCTCAGATCGATTCCGTCGTCCGTGACCGCGCTGTTCATTTTTGCCGTGGTCACAATGAATCTTTTATCACGCATAACACTGCTCTCGCTGCCGTGGCTCGCGCTCAACGCCGGAATACTGATCTCCTGGTTGTCATTTTTATTGCTCGACATAGTTACAAAGCACTTCGGCGCTAAG
>JAFYFK010000052.1 GCA_017543805.1 Bacillota bacterium
ACCCTTGGTGGTGCCGGTCGTTCCGCCGGAATAGAGGATGACTGCCGGGTCGTCAAAGCCCCGCCCGACCTTGTAATTGAAGAAACAGGACCTTCCGATGTCCATGAATTTGTCCCACATGATGACCGGTGCGTCTTCCGGGATCTTTTTGATCTTGCGGCCTTCGGTAAGCATGTAGCCGATCTTGATGGGTCTGGAAAGAGCGTCGCGTATGCGGGCGATGACTATATTCACAAGGGTCGGCGTGTTCTGGCGTATGGCCTCGAACTTGTTGTAGAACTGGTCGAGGGTCACGACTGTGACGCTCTTGGACTCGTTGATGTAGAACTCCAGCTCTTTTTCGCTCGACAGCGGATGGACCATGTTGCAGATGCCGCCTACGAGATTGACCGCGTAGAACATGTAAATGGCCTGCGGGCAGTTGGGCATGGCTATGGTGACGCAGTCGCCCTGGCGCACGCCTATGGTGCGGAGGCTTCTTGCGCACTGTTTGATGTTCTTCTCAAGCTCCCTGTAGCTGGTCGGCCTGTTCATGAAATCGAACGCGACGTTTGTCGGATACTTTGCCGCCATATCAAAAACACGGCTGCACATTGAGCCCTGATAATAATCGAGATGCATAGGGATAACTCCCATGGAGGATTCCCACGGGGTTTTTGCTGTAATTGCCATTGTATATGTTCCTTTCCGGCTGTGATCTGCCAGCGTATCAATTGTTTCAATTAAAAGCTAACGGCAATTATACCACAGGGGCGCAGAAAAAAACAGGTTAAAAGAATAAAGGGCAAATTACTGCGTGAATACTGAAAAATCAGGCTATATTTTTCTCTTCCGGCTTTCCTCGCACGAGCGACAGATAGGCTCCGAGCATGCCCGCGGTCAGAGCTATGCAGATGAGGGCGTTGATGCCCCAGGCCTGCTGGTAGTTGATGAAACCGAGCAGATAGCCGTAAAGCATGGGGGCGCAGGACCTTCCGGCATAGCGGGAGGTCTCGTAGAGCGACTGGCAGCGCGCAACATGGCTGGCCGGGGAATGATCCGCGATAAAGCCCGCGGAATCCGTCGCGATTATGATCTCGCCCACGGACCAGACGACGGCGAATACGAGAACCATTGCAGGACGCTTAATAAACATATATGATCCGAATCCGACGCAATAAAACATGCATCCGATGACCATCTTCTGATACTGGTGCAGCTTCTTGATCTTATCGACTATAAACGGGGTAAAGAGCACTATGGTCGCGGCATTGACCGTCCAGACGAAGCCGGAATATTTCGCGGCGATCTCCAGGCCGAAGCTGTCATTGAGCTGCATGTTGAGCATAAAGCTGACCATCTGATAACACATGGTGATGAGGACCATCGCCAGGAAGAACACCAGAAGCAGAGGCCTGTCCAGAATGACCCTGGCAAGGCTCTGGCCGGAGCTGTCTCCCCTGTTCCTTTCGGAGGAAAGCTGCGCCGTGGAGCGCGCGACGGACGGGTCGTACGTATCCCTGGTAAAGGTGATGAACACGGAAAGCGCGATGGCTATGAATACTATCTGGACGCGGTAGACCCAGGTCATGTGGCTGTAGAAAAGCATTCCGCCTATCGCCGGTCCGAAGGCTATGCCCAGGTTATGCGACAGGTACATAAGGGAAAAGCCCTCTTTGCGGCCTGTACCCTCCAGGGCGTCGGCGACCATGGCGGCCTCGCCGGGTTTTGCAGCGCTGGAGAAGGCGTTGTTGATGAAAAGGAACGGGATTATGACCTTTGTCCTGCAGACCAGAGAGGATATAAAAAGGCTCACGCAGAGGCAGATGTACATCGCCGTGGTGATCTTTTTGCGTCCGTAAAGATCCGAAAGCCTTCCGCCGAAGACCGAAAGATAACGCCGACCAGCGCCAGGCAGGAAACGATGATCCCGATGGAAAACTGATCCATTCCCAGAACGCTGCGCATCAGCAGCGGGGAAATGGAAAAGCTCATCGAGCTGATGCCCAGTATTGCCTTTGTTCCGCAAAGCACATAGACCTGCTTTGGCAGGCCTTTGAACTGGTCGATGTAACGCAAAATGACCTCCGTAAGTTATAGCGGTTATTATACACGCAAAACGGACGGAATGTTAAGAATAATTTAAAAAGTTATAGAATTTATCCGGCGCGCGGACTGCCGGTCAGTACAGCCTGAAACTGAAATGCGGGTCTTCCTCCGCAGCATCCTTCAGTGTTCCGAGAAGCTTGCCGGAATAGTCCCCAAGCGCTGCCTCGAGTTTTTCGGAATCTATTATAAGAAGAACTGTGTCTTCGAAGATGTCCGTAAGACAGTCGTACAAAGCGTCAAGATTACGGCCGTAATAGCCGGGAAGCTGAAGAGCTTCCTGCAGCTCGGCGTGAAGTGACGGACGGTCGTGGACCCGTCCCGCGTCCAGGATATAATAATGCGTCATATGTACTCCTTAATCCGGATTGCCATAAAGCAGTTCGAAGTGTTCATAATGGTCTTCGGTGTAATATACCAGCCCATCGTTGGAAAAAACGATGCGCTTGGCGCCGCGCTTTTTCTCGCCGAGAGTATCGATATCGCATTCGTAATAGACGCGGCCGTCTTTCTGCGGAAGGAGCCCTTCCCTGTTTCCGAACTGGCTTCCGCCTATGACCTTCCCGGGAGCGTATTTTTCCAGGCTTCCGCCGCTCCATCCGAGCTTCTGGGCCGCCTTTTTTGTGAGGAAATTACCCGGCAGTTCGCCGTACTGGTGGATATAGAGAGCCACCTCGTCCTTGCTGTAATACCAGCCGTCCTTCGGCAGCATTTCCGCGCCGCCGGGTTCGGGTCCTGTGACAGCCGGATCGGGCTCCGGATCCGCAGCAGGCTCCGGATCTGTATTTGACGGTTCCGGTTCAGCAATCTGCGGCTCTTCTCCTCCGTTTTCCTGCCCTGAAATGATCTCAAGCGCGCTCTGCCCGTTTTCCGGCTCCGTCACCGAAGAAGGTCCTTCCGGCGGACTGTTCGCGTTCGGCTGGTCGACCGCCGCGCTCTGGGGCGGATCCTGCGGGTCGACTATCTGTATAGACTGTCCCTGCTGTATCTCCGGTTCCGGCGCCGAAGGCTTTGTAAGAGCCCTGATAACGATGAACGCCGCCGCGATCAGAACTATCGCAAGCAGTACAGCCAGTAGTTTTTTATTGCTTTTATTCATGGTATATCCTCTCCGGCCTTCCGCCGGCTTCTGCTGAATTGCATTATACCATCAAATGCGGGTCAGTGTGCTATAATGAATGGAACATTTCCGGTCAGGGATAATTACAGGACATGTGGGATAATCTTAAGAAAACAGAAAAACCGGTAGTTCTCTACGGAACGGGTGACGGCGCTGAAAAAATAATGCGCCAGCTTGAGCTGCGGGGAATTCCCGTTGCAGGAATATTTGCCAGCGATGAATTTGTTCGCCGGCCGCATAAGATATTCCACGGTTTTGAAGTTCTTTCGTATTCCGAAGCCCGGGAAAGGTTCGGAGACATGACCGTCCTGGTCTGCTTCGGCAGCGACAGGCCGGATGTGATCGAAAAGGTCCGCAGGATCTCATCGGAACAGGAGCTTTACGCGCCTGATGTCCCGGTCGCGGGCACGGAGATATTCGACCGAAGTTATTACGAGCTGCATAAAGAAAAAGCGGACCGCGTACGCGGCATGCTTGCCGACGGTCAGAGCCGTCTCGTGTTCGACAGCGTGATCGAATATAAACTCAGCGGAAGACCCGATCCTCTTTTCAGCTGCGAGACCCCGGACAGCGAACTATGGGAACTCCTTTCCCCCGGCCCGGACGAATCATATCTGGATCTCGGCGCCTACACCGGTGATACAGTGCTGGAATTCATCTCCGCAGCCGGAACATACAGGGATATCTATGCTTTTGAGCCGGATGCCCGCAATTTCAGAAAGCTTACAGAAAATCTGTTATCGTCACCCAACTGCGAACTGTTCAATATCGCGGCTTACAGCCATAAAACAGAACTGCAGTTCACTAAAAACACCGGCCGCGGCAACTCTACAAAAACCGGAAAAACGGTAAGCGTAAACGCGGACAGCGTTGACAGCATGCTTTCCGGAAAGCGCGTAACGCTTGTCAAGATCGACGTGGAAGGCCTGGAATACGAGGCTGTCCGCGGAATGGAACAGCTGATCCGTACGCAGCATCCCAAAATGCTCATCGCGGCTTATCACCGCAGCGGAGATCTGTGGGACATCCCGAAGCAGGTACTCGACCTGTACCCGGACTATAAGGTATTTCTCCGCCATTCTCCCTGCATTCCGGCCTGGGAAGTCAATTATATCTTCCTCCCCGGTAATTCGCCTGAAACGACCGAATAAGCGCCTCTAATCCGCTTCCGTAGCCGTTTATTATCCCCTGCCCCG
>JAFYFK010000053.1 GCA_017543805.1 Bacillota bacterium
GCAAGCTCCGCCAGCGAGCTGGTTACGGAGCTGCTGCAGTACTCCGGGGACAGGGTGACGCTCGAGAAGTTCGACGCCAACGCCCTTCTTGCCGGAATTACGCTCGACACCAAGAACTTTACCTTCAATACAGGCGTCAGGACCTTCGAGGCGGCCTCGTGGCTGCGCAGGAACGGCGCCGACACCGCTGAGGTCCGCGGATTCTTCAAGTCCAGGCTCGACGCGTATAAGAAGAAGGTCAATATAATCGCAAGCGCCGAGGAGGTCGAGGACGGCATCGCCGTTGCCTACACCAACGATTCCGACCCCGCGATGCAGATACTCGTGGCGCAGGCCGCCAACGAACTGCTCGAGATGCGCGGCATAAGGGCCGCGATAGTCGCCGGAAAAGGCCCGGAATCCACAGTGGTCTCGGCCAGGTCCGACGGAACGGTCAACGTTCAGGTCCTTATGGAAAAGCTCGGCGGCGGCGGGCATGTAAACGTGGCTGCGGCTCAGGTGCAGGACGCGCCTGAGATAGCAATACAGAAAGTCGTAAGCATAGTGCGCGAACCGCAGGCGGGCTCCGGTACCCCGGCGGCTGCGCAATAAAGGAGGATACAGATGGAAGTAATTCTGCTCAAGGATGTTAAGGGCCTCGGAAAGGCCGGAGAAGTCAAGAAGGTAAGCGACGGTCACGCGAGGAACATGCTTCTTCCCCGCAAGATGGCCATGGAAGCGACTCCCGCAAACCTCAAGCAGCTCGAAAAGCGCCGCGCGGAGATAGAGGCCCAGAGGGCTCTCGATAAATCCGTTGCGGAAGATATAAAGAAGAAGATCGAGGGCATCACCGTGGTCGTAAAGTCCAAGGCCGGCGACAACGGCAGGCTGTTCGGCGCCGTCACCTCCAAGGACATCGCCGAAGCGCTCGAGAAGGACCACAAGATAGTTCTCGACAAGAAAAAGATCGAACTCAGCGCGCCCATCAAGCAGGCCGGCCTCACCGAGGTCGAGCTTAAGCTCTTCCAGGGCGTCGTCGCGAAGTGCAAGGTCAACGTGACCACCGACTAGAAAATGGACCGCATGGAAAGGATCCCGCCTCATAACGACGAGGCGGAAAAAAGCGTATTAGGCGCGGTCCTTATCGACCGCGAGGTGTTCTTTAAGGTCTCGGAAGTCATAGGTTCCGCGGACTTCTACAAGGACGCACATAAAGAAATATTCGAAGCTATGACGGAGCTTTTCCGCCGCAGCGAACCGATAGACGTCGTGACCCTGTCAGAGTGCCTCAAAAAGAGGAAGAGCCTCGAAGCAGTCGGCGGCAGGTCTTATATTGCCGAGCTTTCGACGCTCGTCCCGACAACCGCCAACGCGGTGCAGTACGCCCGCATCATAAGCGAGCATTCGGTCCGCAGGCAGCTTATTTCCGCCGGCGGAAGCATAGTCGAAGAGAGCTACAGCGGAGCGCTCGACAGCCAGGACGTCCTCAACAACGCGGAAAAGACCATCTTCAATATAGCCAGGAACCACCAGAGCTCTGAGTATTCGGACATTCAGCACGTGCTCGGGAAAAACATCGAGCGCATACAGGAAGCGCAGAAGAGCGGCGGCAAGCTGCCGGGCCTGTCCACGGGCTACAAGGAGCTCGACCGCATGACCACCGGCCTGCAGAAATCCGACATGATAATAATCGCGGCCCGTCCTTCCATGGGAAAGACCGCGCTTGCCCTTAATATCGCACAGAACGCTGCGCTCAAGTCCGGCGCGAGGGTAGTCATATTCTCGCTCGAAATGTCCAAGGAGCAGCTGGGCCTCCGTCTGCTTTCCATGGAAGCGCGCCTCGATTCCAAGAAGCTCCGCCTCGGCGACGTCAGCGACGAGGACTGGGGCTCCATAAACGACGCGCTCAACAAATTTGCCCACGCCGACATCATCATCGACGACACCCCGGGCATAGGGATAATGGAGATGCGCAACAAGTGCCGCAGGATCACCGCGGAGAAGCCCATCGACCTCATAGTCGTGGACTACCTGCAGATGATGTCCGCGGACAGGCAGTCGGAAAGCCGTCAGCAGGATATAACCATGATTTCCCGCATGCTCAAGCAGATCGCCAGAGAAATGGAATGCCCTGTAGTCGTCCTTTCCCAGCTGTCCCGAGCCGTCGAGCAGCGCACCGGCGACCACAGACCTATACTGTCCGACCTCCGCGAATCAGGAGCTATCGAGCAGGACGCGGACGTCGTAATGTTCCTGTACAGGGCGGATTATTACAAGGCTCCCGACGCGGAGCTCAACAACATCTGCGAGGTGATCATAGCCAAGCAGCGTACCGGCGAGATCGGAAGCGTCGACCTGACGTGGATCCCGCGCTTTACCAAATTTGCGGACATCGCAAGGACCGAGCCTCCCAGGGCTTAATATATACAAATGAGCTTTATCCCTAAAAACGTTGCAAATTACATGTTATACGACACCTGTGTCGATAACCTGTTCATAACAGAATACATGCCCTCAGCGCCGGGCGATTACGTAAAGACTTACCTTTACGCCCTGATGCGCACGGAGTATTCTCTTCCCACGGACGACGAGTCCCTCGCAAAGGGGCTCGGGCTTTCGCTTGCGGAAGTTGAGGAAGCCTGGGACTACTGGGAAGACCAGGGCCTCGTAAAAAAGCGCTGGCTTGACCCCGACGCGCATACCCGCTTTGAGCGGGAGTTCGCGGACATCCGCGGAATGGTGTTCGGGCGCGGCAGCGGGCGTTCGGAATCGGAGAAGTCCTCGACGCCGAGGGCGGTATCCCTCGAGCGCGAGCAGCTCGCCAAGCTCTACAGGGACATCGAAGCCGTCACCGGGCGCATGCTGGAGAGCCGCGAACCCGAGACCGTGGCGTCCTGGATAGGTGACTACGGCATAGACCCGCAGGTCATAGTGTTCGGCTATAAATTCTGCAGGGAGCGCGGAAGGAGCGACCGCAGCCGCTACGTCGGGACTATCCTCAAGGACTGGCGCGCCAAGGGCCTGATGACCGTCGCCCAGGTCGAGGAATTCCTCTCCGGGATCGACAAGCACTATTCGCTCTACAAACAGGTGTTTAAGGAGCTCGGCTTTAACCGCAACCCGTCGGAGCCGGAAAAGCGCATTATGGACTCCTGGTTCGACGAGATGGGCTTTTCCATGGAGCAGGTGCTCAAGGCCTGCGGAAAGACTACGGGCATAGGCAATCCCAACCTCAATTATGTCAACGCCATACTCGTCTCCGAGTACCATTCGGAGCGCGGCGGGGCAAAGCCGGCGGGCGCGGCGAAGAGCGCCGACCAGATCTACGAGGCGATCCGTGAGGAAAACGCCCGCAAGACTGAACAGAAACGCGAGGAAGTCTTCACAAAAGTTCCACGCATGCGGACTATTATGGAAGAGATCAGGGCTTCCGGCCAGAACCTTTCCAGGCTGATAGTCGCCGGCGGAAAAGACGCCGCGGAATCAGAGCGCCGCAGGCTCAGAGACCTCAACGCGGAGAAAGCCGCGCTGCTCGCCGAAAACGGATTTGACGGGGATGCTCTCGATATGATATATACATGCAGCGACTGTAAGGATACCGGCGTCCTGGACGACGGTACGCGCTGCCACTGCTACGCCGAAAAAGCAAGACTTATGAGCGGCAGATAGCAGACAGAAAGGAAACCTATGGACAGATCTTCCCGAAACGGAAAGGAAGACAAACTTAATATAAGCGAATCCCTCGAGCGCTTTGAGGAAAATTTCCGCAAGCAGACCGAAGAGATGCGCCGCGCCCGCCGCGAGTACTACAGCAGCAAGGGCGAGCGCCGCAGAGGCGTCAATATCGCCGATGACGCCAGCATCTACAAGGCCAGGGCTGCTCTTAAGGACATCGGCAAGACCCGCATGCGCGGCGAAGGCGCCGTCATGCGCACGGTCAGGCTGTTTAAGGAGATGCGCGCCGCGGTAAAGCGCTATTCCGACCACGCGGTCTATCCGCAGGAGAAGCGTTTCCGGGCGTATTCGGACATACTCTGCGACTGCTACGCGCCGGTCTTCAACGGCTATAACAAGCTGCTCAACACATTCTGGGATTTCATCACGACCTTTGCGCGCGACTTCTGGGACGCACTGCTTTACGTCGGCGACCTGCTGATAACCGGCTGGTACTACCTCGGAAGCGTACTGCTGTTTATCTGGGACGTCATCTGGGACGTCCGCTACTGGTTCGACACAAAGAAGGGCCTGCTGTTCCAGGTGTTCGCGGCTCTGCTTGCGACGGCTTCAGTAGCCGCGGTCATCATAAGCTCGATGACTTTCTATGAGTACTATTACCACGGCAAGCTGCTCGGCGTCGTCCGGAACAAGGAGGACGTCTACAAGACGATCGAAGCCC
>JAFYFK010000054.1 GCA_017543805.1 Bacillota bacterium
AACCGTTTACCGGACTGTGTGAATGCATCCTGTCCTAACCGTTTACCGGTCTGCGGGCAATCTTCTGACAGCGCCTGTTTCCAATTCATCCAGGACTGTTTTTTACGCCGCCGGGCTATTTCCGTGTTCCGCGCATTTCGTACTCCTTCCTGACCTCTGCCAGAACATCCTCTTCCTCGAAAACGGCGGACATCGCCTTTGCTGAGGGTGCCCTTCTCGCCATGCCGATAGCTTCTTCCACAACCACGAAATTCTTTGCTGTTCCGGCACTGTCCGCGTTGTAGCGGGCGGCTCTGGATGCGCTGATACCGATCCTTCCGGCCTCCTTTACCGCATCGATGTTCGCGCCCAGGAACATGAACTCCCAGTTCTTCTCCTCTTTCTGCTGCTCTATAAGCTTCTTTACAGCGTCGTAGCTGTATTCGCGACTGGCGTTTTCCAGGCCGTCGGTGGTGATGACGAATATTGTCTTTTCCGGAACGTCCTCTTCTCTTATGTATTTGTGCACATTCTTGATGTGATGCACCGCCCGTCCGACCGCGTCCAGCAGCGCAGTGGTTCCGCGGACATAGTACTGCTTGTCGGTCATCGGTTCGATCTTTCTGATGTCGACCCTGTCGTAGATCACATCCATGCGGTCGTCGAAGAGGACCACGGAGACGAGAGCCTCTCCCTCTTCCTTTTTCTGCTTTTCGATCATGCCGTTGAAGCCGCCGATCGTGTCGGATTCAAGTCCGCCCATGGAACCGCTGCGGTCCAGTATCATAACCAGTTCTGTTAATCCCTTTTTACTCATTTTCTCAGACCTCCTTGTCCTTTGTTGAGACAAGGATACTAAAAAAGCGGCCTTAAAAGGTCGCTTCTGAAGCGTCATTTTTGACTATTTGTATCCGAGAAGGGGTTGATCGTAATCGAACAGGATCGCATTTATCTCAAATATGTCATAAATGCCGTTTTTTATGCAGTATTCGACTATAAGGTCGGCTTTGCTGCTTGGAGAAAGCGCGAGGCCGGCTCGGCCGAGCAGGTCTGCCGTTTCGTCTATGTTGAGCCTCAATGCTATGGCGAGGGCGACTGCTGTCGCCTTTTTCGGCGTATACTGAGGATTGCTGCGGATTTTTGAGAACAGCTTGCGGTCCAGATTAGCCCTCTTGTATACCTCCGGATCCGTGTAACCGCGCTCGTCGATCATCCGCATCAGCCTTTCCTGAAAACTTTCCGCAACCTTGTCGATGATCTCAGGCAGGTCTTCGGTGATGTCGGAGCACTCCTGTTCAAATAAAACAGTCTGAGCTGCAGCTGGACGGAATGCGGAGCTTTCTGGTTTTTCCGCAGTCTCTTTTCTGCGCGGCCTGAAGGCGGAAATAAATTCCCGTCTGCGCTTTTCTCTTTCTTCCCTTGCCGGGTGCGGAGGAGCAGACAGCGGTCTGGACGCATTTCCTGGTGATGGAGCCTTTAATGCGCCGCTTTCTTTCTCCGGCCGGAACGCATTGCCTGCATATCCTGCAAATGCCTGCCGCTCGACGTAATTGTCGTCGACAAACTGCTGAACGCCGT
>JAFYFK010000055.1 GCA_017543805.1 Bacillota bacterium
CGGTATGTTTTCGAATAAGACTTCATTCTTCTGACGCATCCTGCTCAAGCTTCTTAATCCTTTTCGCAAGTCGCTCGGGCTTGTACACGACGACCTGCTGAAGCTCGTCAAAGAAATCCTTCGCATCGACGCTAAGAACGAAGGGGAGCTGCGCTGCCATAAGAACGACGTCTGCAGCCTCCTCGATGATCGCGTCTTTGTTGTCTTCGCCTCTGATAAACTTGGACAGCTCCTGAGTCAGCTCCGCCATCTCCTCCATGAATATGACGGCTTGGAGCTCGGCTCCGAAAACGTCCACAGCACGCTTAAGGACTGCGTCCTGGTATGCGTCTACCATTTCAACCTCCTTCCTTGAATGGTTTGTTCAGGATACTGTCAACAGGCAGTATCCTGCTTTCCTGATATCCGCAGGATATCAGGAATCGTTAGCTTTAAGCTAACTTATCGGGCAAAAAAATATCATTCAGAGAGCATTTATATACGTTGCAAATCTGCAGGAGTTGATTAGCGCTCGGTGACGTGATATTTCCTTCCCAATTCTGCATTGTCCGCTTTGTGACGCCTAATTGTCTCGCGGCATCTTCCTGTGATAAATTTGCATTCACACGCAAGGCTTTTAATGTTACTTTCATCGGTCACAAACTCCTTTCGAATAATAAATTACTCGCCTAAAGCTAACTTGTCAAGCTAAAAGCGAAAATTATTTCATTTTTGGTTGTTTGTTCGTTCGCTTTGTGCTAAAGTTAGCATACTGGAGGGCGTAAAAATGGATGATGAACTCAGAAAAAAATTTGCAGAAAACCTGAGAGACGCCTTAAACCGGGCTGATAAAACTCAAGCTGATATGGCTAAATACATGGGCATATCTACAGCCACCGCCTCAGACTGGTTTAACGGGCAAAAGATGCCTCGTGTTGATAAAATTCAATCTCTGTGTAATTGGCTGCAAATCGAGCTGACAGATCTGCTTATAGAACCCTCATGGCGACAGCCTCCCTCTGACGGTTATCTAATTACGGGAGATCTGGGATCGCATCAGGTCGCTATAAATTTGAATAAAACTGAATTGAACCTAATAGAACAGTATCGCCAACTTAACGAGGAAGGCCAGGAGAGGTTGCACGAGTATGCCTTGGATCTGATCGCTTCCGGCAGATATAAAAAAGATAATCCGGCTCAACTGGATAAAGAAGCATAAGTAATAAAAAGAGCGGTGCTGCAAAATCGCCAAACCAGCAGCACCACTCAGATCCGCAGAAAAGAGGCAAGGAAGCCTTCTTTTCTGTACCTATAATACCATAAAGGAGGTACAAATTCTATGGCAAAAGCGAGAAAACTGCCTTCCGGCAGCTGGAGCGTCCAGGTATATGACTATACCGACGCCCTCGGAAAGAAGCACTATCAGTATTTCACGGCCGAAACAAAAGCGGACGCGGAATACGAGGCCGCAAGGTTCAAGAAGGCCCGGCAACTCGTCCTGAAGGAGCGGAGGCGGGCAGATCTGACTGTCGGAGCCGCTGTGGACCGGTATATCGAACTGTCAGAGAAGACGCTGTCTCCGACCACGCTCTCCAGATACCGCAACATGAGAGAGCACAGCTTCCCCTGGCTCATGCGGCAGAAGGTCGCGAAGCTTACAGACGAAGACATGCAGGAATCCATAAACGCCGAGCTGGGCCGCATCGGAGAAAAGAGCGGCAAGCCACTGTCCGCGAAGACTGTTGCGAATGAATGGGGCCTCATATCCTCGGCCCTCAAAGCAGTCTGCAGCAGGACCTATCAGGTCAAGCTCCCGAAGAGGCAGCGCGGAGAGCGCGTGGAGCTGCCGGATCCTCGAGCATTGGTCGACGCCGTCAGAGGGACAGAGATAGAGCTTCCGTGCCTCCTTGCCATCTGGCTTTCCTTTTCCATGTCGGAGATCCGCGGCCTCAAGTGCTCGGACCTGCAGGGTAAAGTCCTCACCATAAACCGCGTCAAGGTCGACGTGGACGGTATGCCGGAGGTAAAGAACGACGCGAAGGTCGATACGCGCAAGCGCTCTCACATCCTGCCGCCATACCTGCTGCAGCTCATCACGGACTCGGACCCGTACCAGCGGTATCTTGAGACCGGAGAGGACGAGTTTTTGATACAGGTCCCGGAATACTCCGTCAGGCAGCGTTTTACACGGATCTGCGAGAAGAACGGTATAAGCAGGATGACCTTCCACAAGCTCCGCCACGTAAACGCCTCTGTCATGCTGATGCTCAATATCCCGGACAAGTATGCCATGGAAAGAGGCGGCTGGAAAACTCCGTATGTCATGCACGAGGTATATCAGCACACGTTCAGCAAGGAGCGCCAGAACGTGGACGCGGTCATAAACAGATATTTTGAGGATATAGTATGACCCCTGACAAGGCGCGAGACGACATTTCCATACAGAATGTTCATACAGAATTTTTGCAAAAACCGCCTGAAAATCGTTAAAAATAACTGCATAGAACTGCACAGAACTGAAAAGGCGAAAATCCGCAAAACGCAGTAAATACAACAAAAGCCCGGCATTCGTTGAAAATGCCGGGTTTGTCTTTTGGTAGTGCCCAGGGGGATCGAACACTTGACTGTTCCTGATAATTTCAGCGCCTGCAGCTGCGCCGTACAGAATCCGCGTACAGAAAAAACAGGCCAGAATGTCCTGCCAAAACACTCTGACCCGTTTACTCATGGGAAGATCCATCAGATAAGCTATATACCGATCTCGTTTTCGCCGTCTTCCGCGTCGTCTTTTTCCTCCGCGGCGACTTCTGCCTTTTTGATTGAGGCGCAAGCCCATAGCTCGCCGGTCGTGAAAGCGAACCACGCCCCGATAAGTACCGACGGCTCCGCGCCAGTCTTATAAAAGATCACCAGGACCGCGACGGTAAAGATCACATTCAGCGCCACTATTGCAGCGACGACCTTTTTTGAGAAGCGCACCTTCATGGTTTCGACCTCAGAGACGGCATCCTTCTGTCACGGTCATAAGTCACAGCAAAGCCGCAGGCTGTCCCGCAGCTGCGGAGCGTGGTCTCTGTGACGCCTTCTTTTATGCGCCCGTCGATCTCGACTTCTTTTCCGTCGACGAGGATCTTCATAATGCCATACCGGAGCGGTCCGCGCTTTACGCAGTCCAGCAGGAACGGAAGAGGATCAAACCACTTCGATTTTGTGATGTTGTTCGGGATGTAGTTCGTGGCCATGCCAAAATGCAGATGCGGCCCCGAGCTTGCGCCGGTGTTCCCGGAGAGCGCAATCTTCTCGCCAGGCTCGACCTTATCTCCCATTTGGACAAGGCGCTGCGACAGATGGGCATAGATCTCGTATATCCCGTCAGGGTTAAGAATAACGATATACTCTCCGACGCCCTTGCCGTCCGACTGCCTCCGGCTGTAAGAGACGAGGCCGCCGTTTGCGGAATATACCGGAGTCCCGGTCTTTACGCCGATATCCACGCCCTTGTGGTCCGTTGTGGCGCCTGCGACAGGAGCCTTGCGCGGGCCAAACTTGGACGTGACCATCTTTTCCGTAAAGCCTTCAATCGGGAGTCTTCTTATACAGGCCATTATATCCCGCCTTTCATGTTAAAGACTGCCGCTTCGATATATGCGTCAATCGTCGGAGTTATCTCGTAGCCGATCTCCTGGAGCCGCTCTATGACATACTCTTTTTTCTCCGGGCCGGTATAAGACAGGACGTTTCCGACCTGCTGTGCTGCATCGACAAAGACCGCCACTGCATCCAACAGTTTTTTGGAAGCCTCATCGCCAATCTTCGAGGAGATGATCTTCTGCAGCTTCGGATAGATCAGCGTCATAAACAAAAGCAGCGTTATCTCAAGCACTGCCGTGATGATTTTAGTATAATTCATAGTTCATCCTCACTTTTTCGCTAAGTAAGACTGCAGCTCGTGCTCGACCTCGCGCAGTTTGTCGATATCATTCCCATTTATGGCATGTGATATCGTAGCCAGACTCGCGAGCTGCAGGATGCGCATACCGTCCATAAGGCCATCAAGCTTGTCCTTGTCGTTTTCGAAAAATCGATCGTGATCCTTGAGCGTGCCCTCGACTGCGCTGAGGCGTTTTTCAAGATCTGTAATACGGTCGTTTTGCTTTACCTCGGGCTTTTTGGCCGCGCTGATGAGCTTCGCAATGTATTCGACGGCCTTGCCGATAGCAGCGACGGCTCCGCAGAAAGCAAGGAACAGACCGGCGATCTCCATGGGAGACAATTCTATCGGAGTATTCATTCTGCTTTCGCCTCCATTTCCCGAAGTGCCTCATGCAGCGCGAGCTGTTCACTGAGGCGCTGGATCATCTTGCTCTGAAACTGGATCGTGGTCTCTTGTTCGGCTATATAAGAATACAGCTCGGAGGGCTTTACCTCTCCGAGCTCTTCGGGATTGCTCATTCGTCCGCCTCCAGCATAGCCTTAACTTCTTCGTACCAGCGGGGCGGGACCTGTTCGAGGGTCATCTCTCCAGCTTTGATTTTTTTGTAATAGATCTTTGCCATAGCTTAACCTCCTATAAGCTCCGCCAGCTCTATGAGCGCGTCCGTGATGTCAGCGACGTCCTGAGTGTTCTGGATCACTTTTGCGTAAGTGTCCCAGTCTTCCTTGCGGATCCGCTGTTCTTCAAAAACATAATAGACTACAGTCTCGCCGTTGACTTCGCGTTCTTCCTCGCGAATGTTCCGGCGCACGTAGTTATAAACTTTCGAGCTCGCAGTATCCAGCTCACTCGGCCTTGTTGCACTCTCTACTTCTTTCCACATTTTCGCTGCTCCTTTTCTTATCGTACCTGCTGATATTTTTCCTTAACCGCCTGAAGCTTATATTCGGCTTGATGTAGCGCTTATACATCCCGTAAGTGTCAGTACAATCGATCCAGCCGAGATATGAGAGCATCTGTCTGCAGTCGTAGACGTTCGCATAATGCTTTTTGCGAAGCCTCGCAGCCTTACGGGTTGCCTTCAGCATTATCTGACGCCTTAAAGTCGTCCTGTCGCGATAGAATCTAAATCCGAGAAAATCGAGGAAACGGCCGCGGTGGTCTCCGTTTTTGTCAACATAGTCAAAAAGGAACACCTGCCAGTCGCCCTTGAGTTCGAGCTCAAGCTCGGTCTCGAGATATTCAGATATACGCCTTCGCATTTCATGCAGAACCTTTTTATTCCCGCCGAATATCACCATATCGTCCATATAACGGACGTAGTACCTGGCGCGGAGATCCTCTTTTATGAAATGGTCAAGGCCTTCCAGATACCAGTTAGCAAGCCATTGCGACGTATAGAATCCGAGCGGCAGGCCTTTTTCTGTAGCGTCGACCAGCGTCAGCATGACCTGCAAAAATTCAGCGTCATGTATCTGCTCGGACAGCTTCCGCTTCAATACCGAGTGCGAGACAGAATCAAAGTATTTTCGAATATCCATCTTGAGACAGTATTTCATATCGCGGCCGCCTTTAGCGATCCACCTCTCTATGCGAGCCTTGGCTTTATGCGCGCCTCGGCCCGGTATAGATCCGTAAGAGTGCTCGTACATGGAGGAGAGCCAGATCGGCCGCATGGTATTGACTATCATATGGTGCACGACCTGCTCCTCTATATACGGGACGATTATGGTCCGCTGTTTTCGCCTTACGCCGTCATAAATCTGCTTAGGCCTGTGCGGCTTGTTGTAAAAATGCCGGGCATACTCGATCAGCTCGGGTTTTAATTCATCTTTATGCTCCCTTATATATCCCGCTCGGGCTTGCCTTCTGTGTGAATGCTTGCCCAGACAGGCATCATGTACGGAGATCTCGTAGGTATCGTCCGAGAGATATATCTCCATCAGATGGTTATAGGATTTCATTTCGTCTTATCCGATCATCCACTTTCGACTCGCTACTCACAGATGCGTGGTACTCGTTAATTTTCAGCAAGGGCTGAGGAAGATAGCAGGCATTCATAATCGTTTTGAAAAACGGATAAGGTGAGGCCGCCTCGATGTTCCAGTTGGAATTGCCGGGATCATTGTTCAGGTTGACGTAGAAGGCGCCGCAATGCAAGCCATTGTTGCCATTCCCGCCGTGGAGGGCGTCGCGTGCTAAATCCCTAAAAAGTGCAGTAATCAGTTAATAAGGGAGAAGTATCTCCCTCTGCCGCCTTGCGGCATTCACCCTCTCTAACCACGGGGTGTACAAGACAAGGCCGCCCCGATGCTCCAGCTGGAATGGCCGGGATCAAAGCTCAGGTAGACGTAGAAGGCGCCGCAAAGCAAGCCAACGGAGCCACCCCCGCCGCGGAGGGCGTATTTCGTGCCGCTGTTAGCGAACCATAAGCCGTCGCAGAAATACTTGTCGGAATCGCCGCTCGCCGTGTAGGCGAACATCCCGAGAGCATTGAAGAGGACCTTGCTTATGTATCCGCCGCTCGTTCCTGTCGGAGTCGCGCCGGCAACAGTGAGGTATCCGCTTCCGGTCTGGTCATAGTCGCTATCCGTGGAGCCGTCCTGGGTACCGTGTGTCAGTTTTACCTTCTGCGTACCACCACCAAGAAGGTGACCGGCATACCGTCTCCAGTGATTGCCCCACCAGTTCTCCATACCGAAGACTTTTACAGAGTGGGACCCGTCATTATATCCGAAGAAAAGCCCTTTATCATTCAGCAGGCCGCTCGCATGGAGATTAGCCGCCGAGCTCGCTCCGGTATGGTAGCCCTGACCGAATACGGTCTGAGTGTCGAGGGATTTGCCCATAAGGATGAGCAGGAAGTTTATCAGGATGATGTCTGCGAGGACTTCAGTATCCCAGAGGATGTCTAAATCCGCATTGTTAGATCTTGCCGCGGTCGTTTCCTGCGTCGCCGTAGTGCTTGTCGTAGGCGCAAGCCCAGACAGGGAGCGCATCTTACCGTTTCCGTCGTTCGATCCGGTGTAGATCGGAGTATAAAAATGCGGAACGAGCTGCCCCTGGTTATTTATAAAGCTCCAGGCTACAAAGCCGTCATCAGCCTTATGGTCCGCGATATAAACGCTTGCGCTGTTCGGGTCTCCGGCATCAGGGACGACCTTATACCAGATGATGCCGTTGTCTCCCCATTCCATCATCGCGTTTCCGCCGTAGGCGGTATCTGCGATATCCGAGGCGGTGCCGTCTGCCTTTTTGGTATAGTCATTCCTGTCGAGGTAATAATCTACCGTCCCGTCATATTTCAGCATACAGGGACGCGGCAGGAAGAAGGCATCCGCCCAGGATCCATAATTAAATTTCCCGGCGGAATAATCCATATGAGCCGGAATAAGCCCGAGAGCGTCTCCGAGATATGTAACCGCCAGTTCAGGATCTGACTCGCTGCCGTCGATATGAAATCCAAAAACGACTCCGTTCTTTCTTTCGCCTCTTATGGCGTTTGCTATTGCGTGCTGACCTGCGACGAGGTCGTTGATCTGTTCCGCATTCGGGAAAATTGCCGTAAAATCAGGATTGCCCATTTTAACCTCCTCTTATTCTGTGAACTCAGTCAGATCCATGCAAAGATGCTTGTTCTGAGTATAAAAGCCCATGATATACCTTGTATTGCTATGATCTTTATCGGTCAGCATAAAATTGCCGTCCGATATAGCAGACTGTGCCTCTGCGGCGTATTCAGCCGCCTGCGCCGCATAGTATTCGGCATTGTTGTGATATGCAGGATCCGTCGACGGAACATCCGCTCCGGCGCGCTTTCCGATAGCGTATGCTTCGGAATCCTTTGCGGACGCCAGCGCCGCAGCTGCGGAATTGCCCGCAGCGGTCGCAGAATCGCCCGCAGCAGTCTTTGCAGATACCGCGTCGTCTTTTGCATCGACCGCAGCATTTTTCGCCGCTACAGCGTCCGTTTTTGCAGTCTCAGCGTCAGTCTTTGCGCCAGCTGCATCGGAAGCACTCTGACTCGCATTCTGTTCTGAAGAGGCGGCCTGCTCTTTATAATACTTGGCGTTCGCATGATAATACGGGCTGTCGGATCCGACGTCTGCGCCGTCCTGCTTGCCTACAGCGTAGCCCTCGGCCTTGAGGGCGTCGGCTTCCGCATTTCCGGCGGCCTGGCTCGCATTCTGTTCCGAAGAGGCTGCCTGCTCTTTATAATACTTGGCGTTGTCGGTATCTTCGCCGGGCCTCGAGCTCGTTCCACCCTTGGCGTAGCTTTTCGCTTCTGTCGCGGATCCTGCAGCTGCGTTTGCAGAACGTCCTGCTGCGTCGTCGTGACCCGCGGCCTGCTGATTGTAGTATTTCGCATTGTTGTGATAATACGGGCTGTCAGATCCGACCGCCTCGCCGTCCTGCTCGCCTACAGCATAGCCTTCCGACTGAAGCGCGCCCCTTGCTGCGTCTTCAGCATCACCCGCCGCAGACTCCGCAGATCCCGCAGCTTCCTGCGCGTACTGCTTGGCGCCCTTGACATAATCGGGAAGGCGTTCGATCTCAGGATCGTCGACTGTGCCTCCGACCGTTTTGACAGGATAGCCGCCTTCCGCAAAAACTTTCGCATTCTCGCCGTACTTGATCGCGTTCTGCGCGCTGGTCATTACAGACGGAGCTGCAGCTTCGCCTTCAGCGCAGCCCGCCTGCATCTTCACAGGCTCCGCCCAGATCGTAGGCATGGTGTAATATCCGTTCTGACCATACACGCCGACAGACAGCTTTCCGGGCTCCGTCAGTATGCAGGCAGGAATATCCACGACCCCGTCAGTGATTACAGCGTAGACGCCGTTATCGTACTGGGGCAGGGAGGAATTTTTGAATACCGCATACTTGGACAGATCAGACCAGGAGGGCAGGCCTTCCACGTCCACGAAAGTGAACTCGATCTGATAGATCCCGTCAGACCCGGACACGGTGAGGGTCTCGTCCAGCCATTCTATCGACTGGCCACTTACTTTTAGGTTCATATGGCCTCCTTTTGAGATGATAAAAATCAGGCAGTAAGGCGCTTATACAGCGCGAATATCACTCCGGGGTTACCGGCAGTGCCCGCAGAACCGTTGCCACCTGGAGCGCCTTTTCCGTTATTTGGAATAAGCCCAGAAGACCCGCTCTTAAAGCCGCCGCCTCCGCCGCCTCCACCGCCTCCACGGCCTCCACGGCCTCCGGCGCCTTTGTTACTTAACC
>JAFYFK010000056.1 GCA_017543805.1 Bacillota bacterium
CGGGAAAACCGCTGCCGGGCGAGGAAGAACTTCTCGGACGGGGCGTAAGCTACTGCGCCACCTGCGACGCAGCCCTGTACCGCGGCAAATCAGCGGTCGTCATTGGCTACGGAAAGGGCGAGGAAGCTGAGGCGGAGTTCCTTGCGGAGCTGGCGGATAAAGTTTATTATGTTCCTGTGTATAAAAAGGACGACGCGCTTCCGGAAGAGCTCAGGAACGGCATCGAGATCGTAAAGGGCGTACCGCAGGGCGTCGAACGGACAGAAGCCGGAGTAAGGCTTGCTCTGGACGGCGGAGAACTCGTCACGGACGGAGTTTTCATCCTCCGCGAAGCCGTCGCGCCCGGCCAGCTGGTCCCGGGGCTCGCCACAGAAGGCCCGCACATCATTGTAAACAGAAAAATGGAGACCAATCTTCCGGGCTGCTTCGCCTGCGGGGATATAACCGGCACTCCGTACCAGTACATAAAATCGGCCGGCGAGGGCAATGTTGCCGCGCTGTCAACCGCAGCATATATAGACGAAAAAAAGAATCAATAGGAGGACAATAAAATGATCAAGGAAATAATCAACAACGATTTTGAAGCAGTAAAAAAGGCTCCGCTCGCGGTAGTCGATTTCAACGCAACCTGGTGCGGCCCCTGCAAGATGATGGCGCCCGTGCTCGACAAGGTCGCCGATAAGCTTGCGGACAAGGTCGAATTCTTTGCGCTCGACGTAGACGAGAACAGAGAACTTGCCGCCCAGTTCGGCATCATGAGCATCCCGACCCTCGGATTCTTCAAGAACGGTGAACTCGTCGACAAGAGCATCGGATTCATCCCCGAACCGGCACTTTCCGGCTGGGTCGAGAAGAATCTTTAGGCTGAAAAACGCGCGTAATGCGGTAAGAAAACTGCGTTATAAACTATAGTTTTATTTTTATAATACTATTGCATTTTTGTTTTTGTTGAGCTATACTATATACACAAACAGGAGCAAAAGCAGTAAACCAAGCGACTTGGGGAGGGCAGACCGATGGACACGATAAACAGGCAGCAGCTCGCACAGAATGTGCTTGACGCTACCAGTGCCTGCCCTGAATTTAAAGAGACTGCAAAAGCATACTTAGACGCAAAGGGATCTGCGGAAGAAGACGAGATGTGGGAAAGGCTCGTTGCAGAGGCCAAAGAAGATATCACAGGCATAGATGACGTGCTGGCGTTCTTCAGATCAGAAGCTGGAGCTGCTCACTTCGGAGCAGAAGTAGCAAAAAGTCTCGCCGCACACGCGGAAGAGGTAAAGGCGGCAGGAGGAGTGTACTGCGACTGTCCGGGCTGCACCGCTGCAAAGGCAATAATAGACGCCGAGGCGGAAAAATAACAACAGAATAAGAACGACGGCGGGGTATATGCATCCCGCCGTTTTATCGTTCCCGGAGGGGTCATGACAAAACTCGACACAAGAAGAAAGATACTCGACATGTTTGCTGTCGTCTGCGGCAGCATTTTATATTCGCTGGTGGTGCAGCTCTTTGTGCTGCCTGTGGACCTGCTTACGGGCGGAGCCACCGGTATCGCCATCGCCCTGCACGGAATCTACGGCTGGGCTGTATCGACCGTGCTGCTGGTCGCGAATATAATCCTTCTGCTGATGGGCCTGATCTTTCTGGGACGCAAGTTTGCCATGACGACTCTGCTGAGTTCACTGCTCATTCCTCTGTCTCTGGGCGTTTTTGAACGCGTGTACGCAGGGGTCGTCCTGACGCATGACATAATGCTCAACACGCTGTTCGCGAGCTTCGGCATAGGCGCCTCCGTAGGCATCGTGCTGCGCGCGGGCTCGTCCACAGGTGGAACGGACATACCGCCGCTGATCCTTCAGAAATATTTCAACATACCCGCCGCCATAGGCGTTTGGGTGCTGGACTCTATAATTCTGCTGGCCCAGGGCATAGTCTACGACCCGGAGCGCATACTTTACGGCCTTCTGATAGTCATACTGTCCTCGATAGTAATGGACCGCACCATGCAGCTGGGATCCAGCCGCACCGAGCTTAAGATAATAAGCAAAAAGACGGAGGATATAAAGCGCGCGATTATCGAACAGATCGACCGCGGCGTGACCCTCCTTGACGGCGAGACCGGCTTTAAGGAGGAGGAGACCCAGATAATCCTGAGCGTCATCAAGAACCGCGAACTTCCCCGCACCGAGCGCCTTATCCACGAGATAGACCCGGAAGCGTTCATAATCGTAAACCGCATAACCGAGGTCAAAGGCAACGGCTTCACCTACGAAAAACCGGGAGAATAGAATAACAAAAAGAGGCTTAAGGCCTCTTTTTTTATTTATTGACTCTACAGCCCCTCGAACTGCATCTGATAATAATTTGCGTAGATGCCGCCGCGCTCCATGAGCTCGGAATGCGTGCCTTCCTCGGCGACGCGGTGGTTGTCGATAACATATATCTTTTCCACGTCGCGTATCGTCGAAAGGCGGTGCGCGATAGTTATTGTCGTGCGGCCCTTGGCGAGCTCGCGGAGAGAATCGCGGATATAGGCCTCGCTCTCGTTGTCCAGAGCCGATGTAGCCTCGTCGAAAATCAGGATC
>JAFYFK010000057.1 GCA_017543805.1 Bacillota bacterium
ATAGCTTATGCCTGTAAGAACGACCTTAGCGCCTGTAGTCTTATAAAGAAGATCGGCAAGATCCTTAACATAGGACTCGTCATACTTCTCCTTATACTCATAATCCAGCATATAGCAGGCTTCAGTGATGTTCGGAAGTATTATATCCGCATATTTGCATAGACCCAGAGTCGCCTTGGCGTATGCGTCGTCAAAGAGCGGATACAGTACACCGTTATCCCCCATTGCCGGGTCGACGATCTTGACTGCGTTCTCCGCGGCCGGAGATGACATAATATCCTTTATGTATTCAATTTGTTTTTCGCTGCCGATATAGCCTGTATATACCGCGTCGAATTTGATATTTTCCCTGTTCCAGTGTTCGGAGATCTTCGGGATGTCTTCTGTCAGGTCGCGGAAAGTAAATCCCGTAAAGTTATATGTATGCGTCGAAAGCACTGCCGAAGGAAGCGTCGTGCATTCTATTCCGCAGGCGGAAATGATGGGGAGCGCGACGGTTATCGAGCACTGCCCGAAGCAGGAGATGTCCTGGATCGTCAGAACACGTTTGTAATCACTCATAGTTATAGCCTCCATTCATACGCGTTATTATAGCACATAAAAACGAATTAACTACAAAAACAGTAGGAAAACTGTGAATTTATTGTGAATTGTTTCATACCTGCTTGATAAGTATGCACGTTTTGTCATATTATTAGTCGTTATGAAGATAAAGAAGATTATTGCCGGCGCGGCCGCGTTTGCCGTCGCCCTGGGACTTACAGTAAGCATGCCGTACATTGCCGCGGCAGAGGAAACAGGAACAGAAAACAGCTCTGCCGCTGTTTCTTTTGAGGATGTCGAAAAGACAGTAATGTCAGGCAATCTCACCGTTCTCAGCCTTCAGGAAAACATCGAGATGATCGGCGAGATCGACTATGATTCCCTGCAGGAAGACATTCTGAGCGCTATGAATCAGCTTGCCGACGCGCAGTGGATACTTAATCAGGCTATTTCCTACGGTTTCTCCAGCGACAGTTACCGTCTTGACCAGGTCAATACCCAGTGGAAATCCCTCGACGAGCAGTACGAAGCCATCAAAGACGGGACCACCAAAAAGAAGAACGACGAGTCACAGTGGCTCATGCGCAACACGCAGAAGCAGCTTGTCATGGCCGCCGAAAGCCTTTACATGACCCAAAAGAACCTCGAAGTCAGCAGAGGCGCCCTGCTCCGACAGGCGTCCGCCCTTGACAGGACAAAAAAAGAGATGGAAGTGCGCCGCAGGAACGGCCAGGTATCCGATCTGAACATAGCAGAGCTTAACAACGGCGCTGTCCAGCTGGAAAGCGGCAAAGCTACTCTCGAAATGAACATGGAGATACTTTCCCTCCAGCTCAAGAACCTTCTGGGCATCGACCTCGGAACAAAGCTTATCCTGAGCGACCCGAAGCTTCCGGGCGCGGCGGATTTTGCGGCCATGTACGTAGAAAAGGATCTGGCTTCCGCTAAAGCGAACAGCTACGAGCTTTACGACGCGAAGAAGAAACTGGACGACGCCGAAGACGCCCTTAAAGACGCCCAGGGGAAATTCGACTATTATGAGCGCCCCGACAGCAGCACGCGCCGCAACGCGGACCACAGCTGGAACAGCGCTAAATATTCATATGACGCGACGGTGCGGAACTTTGAGCTGAATTTCCGCACGCTGTACGCAAAAGTGAAAGACTGCTCTCAGGTCCTCGAAGCCGCGAGAAGCGCTCTCGAGACTGAAGAAAAAGCATACCAGGCAGACAAGATCAGATTCAGTTACGGCACTATCTCCCAGAACGCTCTCAAGACTGCCGAGGACGACCTGGCCGCGGCGCGCGACAAGGTGCGCAGCTGCAGCTTTGACCTCGCCTCAGCCTACAGGCAGTACGAGCATGCGGTCAATGACGGAATAGTAAGCAGCGGATCGGCTTCAGGAGGAATGTAAATTGATAAAGAAGATACTTATTATACTGCTCGCGGCTGCCCTTCTTATGGCTATGGGTTCCTGCGGAGAAAATAAACAGGAAGCGCCGGAAGCTTCCGAAGAGATCAGCGGCGTAGCGGTACAGGTGCGCAGCGTAAGCGTAGCTGACATCTCCAGCGAAAACACCGTTTCCGGACGCATAGTGCGTTCGTCGGAAAGCTCAGTCTACATTCCCGGAACAGCCCGCTGCACCGCGGTATACGTTTCTGCCGGCACTGAAGTCAAAGCCGGAGACAAGCTCCTCAAGATAGACATGGATACCCTGGATTCGGCAGGCAGCGGAAACGCCGCGTTGGATCAGGTAAACCTTCTTCAGCTTCAAACTAATATGGCAAAGCGCAGCTGGGACGCTGCCCGTGCCCTTTACGATGTCGGAGCGGCATCGCAGCTGGAGGTCCAGAGCGCGGAGGCTCAGTACCTCGGCGCCAAGCTTCAGTTAGACCAGGCCCTGTCCTCCCTCGGCACAAGCATGATGCAGCTCAGCTACACCCAGACCGGCATCAGCAATTCCGCGTCCACCATTGACGAGGACGGCACCGTGCGCGCCGCGATCGACGGAAAGGTACTCTCCGTTTCCGCGAAGAACGGCAATTATCTTTCAGCAAGCATTCCGGCAGCTGTCATCCAGGGCGGCGGCCACAACGAGGTGTCCCTTTCCGTTTCCGAGAGCCTGCTGCCAAAGCTCAGCACAGGAGCAGCGGTCCAGGTCTCCGTTCCTTCCGTAAACGCTGAATTTGAGGGCACTATTCTTTCTATCGACCAGAACGCCAACATTCAGACCAAGCTCTACGCAGTAAACGTAATGGTTCCTGACGATATTGAAGACCTTGTGTCAGGCATGTTTGCCGACGTCACCTTCTTCACAGAAAACGTGGCGGACGCTGTCGTAGTTCCTTCCGAAGCGATACTTTCCGGAGACAGCGGCGAATATGTGTTCATAGTAGTTGACAACAAAGCCAGATACGTGTCCATCAGCACCGGCCTTATCGGAAACGGCATGACCGAGGTCACTTCCGGCCTTTCCGAGGGCGACAAACTCGTCGTCGTGGGCCAGAGCTATCTCAAGGACGGCGACGCTGTCCGCATCGTCGCGGGAGAATAGCATGGCAAAGATAGCGAAATTCTGCATCAGACATAAAGTAACGACCATACTCGCGTTTATTATCGTCGCGGTGTTCGGGGCGGTCTACACGGGGAATCTCCAGATGTCCCTGCTGCCGAACATGTCCTACCCCGCCGCGGTCGTGTATTCCTATTATAACGGAGCGGGTCCTGAGGATATCGAGCAGCTCGTGGCGAGGCCTATCGAAGGCGCCGTAATGTCCGTCCCGGGCGTAAAGTCCGTAAGCTCAAACTCATCCGAAGGCAGCTGCAGCGTCGTTGTAATGTACGAGAACGGCACAGACGTCGACCTTTCCGCCAACAAGCTGCGCGAGCGCTTCGACCTGCTTTCCCTTCCCGACGGGGCTATCGACCCGGTCATCGTAAACATAAACATCTCCGAGATGATGCCCACGGCCATAATCGCCCTGATGGGCAACGACCTGACAGCCACGCAGACCCTTGCGGAGGATGTAGTCGTTCCCGCTCTTGAGAGGATAGACGGTGTCGCTTCCGTATCCATTTCCGGCGGAAGGAAACAGCAGATAAGCGTGGAACTGAATTCGGCAAAGGCTTCGGGATACAATCTCAGCACAAGCTATGTATCGCAGATCCTCGCCGCGGAGAACCTGCTTTATCCGGGCGGAAACGTGGACAACGGAAAGCAGAGCCTTACGGTCTCCACGGACGCAAAGCTGAAAAACGTCCAGGACGTCCGCAACGTGCTCATCCCCCTGCCTACCGGCGGCAGCGTCCGACTCTCCGAGGTAGCCGACGTCGAACTTGTGACCGCCGACCCGGACGGCGCCGGAAAGATGAACGGCGTTCCTGCCCTGGTCGTGCAGGTCTCAAAATCCTCCGGGGCAAACGAGGTAACAGTATCCAGGCGCATCAGCTCCGCGCTCGAAAAACTCGCCGAAGAGAATTCCTCCGTTCGCTACGAGATTCCTTACATTGCAAGCGATTACATCATGCTCGCGGTCAATTCCGCGCTCGAAAACATCGGCCTCGGCGTCCTTATAGCCGCGGTCATAGTCTTCATATTCCTGAGGCGCTTCGGCGCGACCCTTGCCATCACGGTGTCCATGCCGGTCTGCATACTCACGGTATTCGCCCTGATGTACGCGGCAGATCTTACGATGAATATGATGTCCCTCGGCGGCATCGCCATGGGCGTCGGAATGATAGTCGACAATTCCATAGTCGTTCTCGAAAATATCTACCGCCGCCGCGCTGAAGGCGACGACCGCATGACAGCCTGCGTGGACGGCACAAAAGAGGTATTCCTTTCCCTGACGGCGTCTACCCTGACCACGGTCGCGGTATTCCTTCCGCTGGGTCTCACCGACGGGCTCGCGGGCCAGATATTCAAGGATTTCTGCCTCACGATAGTCTTCCTTATCCTTTCGTCTCTCGTTATAGCGGTCACGCTGGTCCCCCTGCTCTGCTATTTCCTGCTCGATGAAAACAAAGCCAAAGAGTACCAGCTCAGGAAGCTCTCTGAAAAAGGCCTGGGCGAAAAGATATTCAACGGATATAAAAAAGTGCTCGCCTATTTTGTCAGGCACGTCGGCCAGGGGCTGCTCGTTTCTGTCGCCCTGCTGGCAGCTTTCGTTGTAGTCATCGCGAGCACTCAGATGTCCCTGCTTCCTGATATGGATATGGGCATGATCCAGATAAACGTCTCTACACCTATCGGTTCCAGCCTCGACGACAACGTAGCCGTCTGCGAACAGATATCCGCCATAGTTGAAGAAAACGTTAAAGAACTCGAAAGTTATTACTATATGGCGAGCGACAGCCAGATGCAGGTCGAAGTCAATCTTGTGGGAAAGAGCAAGAGAAGTCAGAGCACCACTGAAGTGGTAAAAGAGCTGCGCGGAAAGCTGGCAGACATCGCCGGCGCCGAGATAACAGTGTCCTCTATGGACATGGGCGCCATGATGACCGGAGATGAGATCAGCGTCGCGGTCAAGGGCGAAGATTACGAGACCCTGCTCATGATATCCGGCGAGCTCGCTGACAGGATATCCGCGCTTCCTGACACAGTGGACATCACGACCTCTGCATCTGAACAGATACCGCAGGTCCACGTCACGATAAACCGCCAGGCAGCTTCGCAGTACGGGCTGACCGCCGCGTCCATAGGAGCCGCGGTCAGGGCCCAGCTTACCGGAAGCACGGCAACCACGGTGACAATAAACAACAAGGACATCGACGTCGTCGTCAAGGGCGACGGAGTATCATCCTCCAGCCTCGACGCGCTCCGTTCGATGCCCATAAGCTCCAACTACGGAGGGAGCATTCCCCTCTCGTCCGTAGCTTCCGTCGATGTGGTGCTTTCGCCGAATACGATAACCAGAAACAATCAGCAGCGCCAGATAACCATCACCGGATCTACTGTCTCAGGAAGCACCGCCGGCGTTTCCAGAGATATTCTGAAGATCCTTGACAGCTACGTCTTCCCCGACGGCTACAGCGCAAGCATAGGCGGCGAATATGAGGACATGATGGAGAACTTCAGCGACCTGGGCCTCGCGATACTGGTCGCGATCGGCCTCGTATACTTCGTCCTGGCCTCGCAGTTCGAATCGTTCGTCATGCCGGTAATGATAATGATGATCCTTCCGCTGGCCTTTGCCGGCGCGCTTGTAATACTGCCGTTTACGGGAAACAACATAACGATGATCTCGCTGGTGGCGCTGATCATACTTTCAGGAACGGTAGTCAACGCGTCGATCATACTCGTGGATTCCATAAAACAGCGCAGGGACGAAGGCATTGCCCGCACGGACGCCATCCTTGAGGCCTGCCCGCTCCGCGTTCGCCCGGTGCTCATGACCACGCTCACCACTATACTGGCGCTCGTACCGATGGCGCTCGGCCTCGGCGAATCAAACGAAATGCTCTCTTCCATGGGACTTGCGATGATCTCCGGCATGAGCATTTCGACTGTCATCACCCTGCTCTTTACGCCTGTGTATTACTGCGTCATAGACAATATAACTTCAAAGTTCGGAAAGAAGAGACAGACGGAAACAGAAGCGGCATAAAAACAGCTTTAATACATGTCAGTTTGACGGGATCATCAGCACCTGACCGGGATAGATCTCCCCTGCTCTGATCCCGTTTAAAATGCAGATCTCGTGAACTATGTTTCTTATGTCATTTCCCGGTCTGACATAATCTCCCGCGATCTCCCAGAGAGTATCGCCGGCAGATACTGTAACAGATGCAGTGCTCTTCAGATTATTATCCGACGCGAAGGCGATATTTACAAGACCGAAGACCAGAAGATACGAAAGGATAATGACTGCAGTAAGAAAAGTGATGAATCTCTTCCTGTTTGTGATGCGGTATTTCATGAAAAGGCCTCCTTGCTGTTCCTGCGGTGCTTTTTACACCTATAGCATAACAGGAGGCCTGCACAAATTTTATGCCAGGGTCAGGTGACGGTCACACAAACATGCACGCGTCGCCGTAGGAGAAAAAGCGGTAACGCTCTTCCACGGCTTCCTTATACGCAGCCAGAACGCCCTCTCTGCTGTAAAGTGCCGAAATCAGCATGAGCAGAGTGGATTTTGGCAGGTGGAAATTGGTGATCAGCCTGTCGACAAGTTTAAACTCGTAACCGGGATAGATAAAGATACCTGTGCTTCCGGAACCGGCTTTAAGCATGCCGTTTTCGTCAGCCGCGCTTTCCAGAGTCCTGCAGGCCGTTGTTCCGACGCAGACTATCTTTCCGCCGTTCTTTTTTGTTTCATTAACTATTGCTGCTGCCTCTTCTGAAACGCTGTATTCCTCGAAGTGCATCTTGTGGTCCTCGACGCGCTCGCACTTTACGGGACGGAAAGTTCCTATGCCGACGTGCAGGGTCACGAACGCGGTCTCTATGCCTTTGGCGCGTATCCTGTCCAGCAGCTCCGGGGTAAAATGGAGCCCCGCGGTCGGAGCGGCTACGGAGCCCTCTTCCCTGCAGTAGACAGTCTGGTACATATCCTTGTCCGCCTCGGTGCTCGGGCGTTCTATGTACGGAGGCAGAGGCATCGATCCGATCTTCTCCAGTATCTCCATAAAGATGCCGTCGTAGCTGAACTCGACGATGCGCGTGCCGCTCTCCGAATTTCCGACGATTTCAGCCGTCAGAAGAGGCTCGTCGATATTTTCCCCGAAGAGGACTTTATCTCCCGTGTGAAGGCGTTTTCCGGGCCTTACAAGGGTCTCCCAGCGGTCGCCCTCCACCCTTTTGGACAGAAGGAACTCGATATGCGCGCCCGTTCCGGCCTTGACGCCGAAAATGCGCGCAGGGATGACCTTGGAGTCGTTGAGGACCAGGCAGTCGCCCGGCTCAAGATAATCGATCACATCATAAAAATGCTTATGCTCAAGCTCGCCGCTGCCGCGGTGTATCACCATCAGCCTGCAGTCGTCGCGCTTCTCCGAAGGAGTCTGCGCTATCAGCTCAAGCGGAAGCTCATAATCAAAATCGCTTACATTCATGATCTAAAAACCGGCATCGATAAGATCTTCGATGACAACGTCCGTATAGTAATAATCAAGTATTTCTTCGTAGGTAAAGCCCTGCGACGCCATGTTGTTGGCGCCGGTCTGGCAGAGCCCGACGCCGTGGCCGTAGCCTATGCCGCTCAGGTAAACGACGCCGTTGTCGGCGATCTCGTCGGCAAATACGGACGACCCGCCTGAAGACTCGTCCACGGACTCGGTGACGCCGTCGATCGGCATAAAGCTGTCTTTTCCGTTGAATACGACCAGATCCGGAAGCATCACCTCAGAGACCCCGGAGGATGAAACTACCATTATCGAAGAGGATTCCGTAAGCCTTGCGCTTCCGGACGCGGACGACGAAACATAGAACGCTTCGACACCGGGCTCGCCGCCGGAGGATCCTGAAGACGAAGCTGATCCGTCGGGAAGCGATACCGGGCTGTAGGAGTCAGCAAGCACCGAGAACCAGCGGGATTTGAGGTTCAGGACGCTCATTATGCTGTTTTTGGTGAGGGATACGTCCCTTGCGCTGCCCTCGATGACAAGCTCCTGGACCGCGCCGTTGTCCAGACGCTTTCCGACTCTGACAGCCTCTACCCGGCCGAGCTCGTAGCCCGCCAGAATGGAGCTGAGCTCATCGAAGGTAAACGACGTGTTCCATGTGTGGGTGCTTGTGTATTCGTCCCTTACAGACCGGAGATATCCGAGCTTTGTGGACCATACGTCGTCGGGATCTATGGTATATCCGCCGTTATAGGCGTGGTAATAGGCTGTGATGACCTTTCCGTTGTATGTGAGTATCTCGCCAGCCGTAGCTTCGCAGGCGCCGGTGGTGCTGTTGCGCTCCTGTGAAACGCCGTTGTAAGCCTGACAGTGGGTTTTAGAGTAGAGGTCAAAACTAAGGGCTCCGCCGCCGTGCTTGTTGAGGTTTGCGAGCGTAAAGCTCCTTGCGGTCACAGCCTGGGCCTTCAGAGCCTCGGCGCCGTACTGGTAGCCCATCTCGGACGGAACGACGCCCCAGAGATAGTGTTCCAGAGTGACGTAATTCGCGACAGCAAGCTTGGGGCCTGTCGTATAGGCCGCAGCCACAACACCGTCGCGGTATCTGGTCCCGTTTACTGTTACTATCCTCCGGTCGGGATCCTCAGCCGCGCTGATAAGGGCCAGGTTCTGGTCGACAGAATCTATGATCATGTTGTCGTCCATGTCATAGACGACAGCGTATCCGTCCTCGTATTCGATGCGAAGCGAGGTATAGTCGCGCAGATCTTCGATCTCGTCAAAACCGTAGCGGTCCGTTCTCGCGAGTATAAATCCGTCGCTGCTGACCACGGTCACCTCGGCTACAGCTGTAGACATATAGAACAAACCTATTTTGACGTAGAAGTCCTCGTCAGAAGCCGCGGAAACAGGCTTAGAATTTAAACCGACAGCCATCGTCAGCACCAGGACAGCGCATATAAATATGCTCAAAAACTTTTTCATAATACATTCCTTTCGGGATCAGAACCTGAGCTGCTCACCGTCCGCTGACGGCGCGGAATCCCTGTCCCCGCCCGGAACGGCAAGGCCGAGATGCCTGTAGGCGTCGTCCGTTACAACGCGCCCCTTCGGCGTGCGCATGAGCATGCCGAGCTGCATCAGATAAGGCTCGTAAACGTCTTCTATAGTGACGCGCTCCTCGCCGATCGACGCCGCAATGGTATCGATTCCGACGGGACCTCCGCGGAACTTGCTGATTATCATCTCCAGGATCTTTCTGTCGAGATCCTCCAGACCTTTTTCGTCTATTCCGAGAGACGCGAGAGTTTCGTTTACAATTGTCGGTTTTATGTTACTGTCGCCTTTTACCATGGCAAAATCGCGCACGCGCTTGAGAAGCCTGTTGGCAACGCGCGGCGTTCCCCTGGATCTGGAAGCGAGCAGCTTTGTGGATTCCTCATCGATATTAACATCGAGGATGCCGGCCGTCCTGTGCAGTATACGGCTCAGTTCCTCCTCAGTGTAGAGCTCGAATTTGGCGAGTATGCCGAAGCGGTCGCGCAGCGGCGCGGAAAGGCTTCCTGCGCGGGTCGTCGCACCGATCAGGGTAAAACGCGGCAGACCGAGCCTCAGGGAGTTTGCCATCGGTCCTTTTCCGGTAATGATGTCTATCGCAAAGTCCTCCATGGCGGAGTACAGCACTTCCTCCACTGAACGGTTGAGGCGGTGTATCTCGTCGATAAACAGCACGTCGCCTTCGTTTAGATTGGTCAGTATGGCTGCGAGATCTCCCGCGCGCCCTATCGCCGGGCCGGAAGTTATACGTATGTCCACGCCCATCTCGTTTGCGATTATGTTGGCCAGCGTGGTCTTACCGAGGCCCGGGGGCCCGTAGAACAGCACATGGTCGAGCGGCTCGTTCCTGAGCTTTGCCGCTTCGATATATATCTTTAAATTGTCCGTGACTCCGCTCTGCCCGACATAGTCCGCAAAGCGTTTAGGCCTGACGGAGCGCTCCAGGTATTCCTCATCCTGCTGAAGCCTGCTTCCGACGACTCTTTCCTCGTAATCTGCCATATCCCGATCCTTTTGTTATCTGCGCGATCTGAGCGCCCTTTTTATGTATTCCTCCGCGCTCAGGCCTTCCTCTGTTATGCCGACCATGGCCGACATGGCTTCCGTCCTGGAATAACCGAGGCTCATGAGCGCCGACACAGCTTCTTCCTTTGCGCTGCCCGGAGTTATCGTCTTCTCCGGAACGTAGGCTTCCATTCCCGTGTCTGACGGATCTATCTTGTCCTTAAGTTCCAGGACCACGCGCTGAGCGATCTTTTTTCCGACACCCTGCGCCTTTGTGATGGCGTTTACGTCCTCAAAGAGTATGGCCTTCTTGAGTTCCCTGACGGGAAGCGCCGAAAGTATCGAAAGCGCGGCTTTTGCGCCGACTCCGGAGACCGTCATCAGCACGCGGAAGAACGCAAGGCTCTCCCTGTCGGTAAAACCGTAAAGGCTGATGTCGTCCTCCCTGACCAGCATCGCGGTGTAGAGCGTAACGACCTCGCCGTTCCGGGCAAGATAAGCGCCGCTGCCGTCAGGGACGTTGACCTCAAATCCTATGCCCTGATTTTCTATGCATACCATTCCGGGCGCGGTTTCTGTAATTATGCCTTTTATGTAGTGCAGCATGAATAAATCCTCTATTTGACCTGGTTAAGCCTCTTGCGGGCTTCTCCGGAATAAGCGTGAGTCAGCGCGGCGGCAAGAGCGTCCGCGACGTCGTCGGGCTTTGGGACATTTTCCAGCCGCAGGATCTTTGTGACCATGCTCTGTACCTGCTTTTTCTCCGCCCTGCCGAAGCCCGTAAGGCTGGTCTTTATCTCCAGCGGGGTGTATTCGAAAATCCCCAGGCCGCTGTTGGCGCAGGCGAGTATAGCGACTCCTCTGGCTTCCCCGACCCCTATCGCCGTCGTGACGTTTGTATTAAAATACAGCTTTTCTATGCTCGCTTCCTCCGGCTGGTATTCGGATATTACATCCATAAGCCCTGAATAGAGGTGCTTGAGCCTCTCCGGCATCGGCGTGTCCTTGTCCGTCGTGACTGCGCCGTACGCCAGAGGCTGATAACTGCTTCCTGTTTTTCTGATCACGCCCCAGCCCATTATAGCGTAACCGGGGTCGATACCGAGTATTATCATATGTTCTCCAACGCCGGAAAATCAAATGTTCCGACCCATGATATATTACCACATAAGAGCGCTTTCTTATCTTAAATTTGGATTACAAATAATTATGCAAGAATTCCCAATATTTGTGTGGATTTTTATGCAGACGATGCTATAATAAAAGCAGGTTATGGCATTAGGGAGGCAAAAAATGCGCTATGACAGACAGGAGAAGATCCTTGAACTCATAAGGGATCACGACATCGACACCCAGGAAAAGCTTGCGACGATGCTCCGCAAGGAAGGCTTCAAGGTCACCCAGGCCACTGTTTCCAGGGACATCCGCGAACTAAACCTCGTCAAGGTAATGGGCAAGAACGGCCGCAGCTGCTACGCAGAGGCGCCGGGAGCCGGACACAAGGTCAACGAACGTTTCAAGAAGATCTTAAGGGAGACTATTCAAAGCATAAACGCTGCCGAAAATCTCATAGTTATAAAGACGCTCAGCGGATGCGCAAGCGCCGCGGCGGAGGCTATAGACACCAATCAGTTCCCGGAAATAATAGGCACCCTCGCCGGAGACAACACAATACTTCTTATAATCGCCGGAAAGGAATACGTTCCCAGACTCACCGAGGAATTCAGTTCTATCCTGGCTTGAGGTCCATAGAATGATCTTACATGTCGACATCAGGGACTTCGCGATCATAAAAGAGCTCAGCCTGGACCTGCACGACGGCCTCAACATCCTTACGGGCGAGACAGGCGCCGGAAAATCGATAATCATAGAAGCCGTCAGCATGGCTCTCGGAAGCCGCGCGGACACGGAATACATCAGGACGGGCGCGGAAAAGGCTTCCGTTACGCTCGTGATCGATCCCGAAGACAACGACATCAGCGGTCTGCTTGAAGAAATGGGCGCATCGGACGATACGCCCGTTGTTTTAATGCGCGAGCTTTCCCGTTCCGGCCGAAATGTCTGCAGGGTCAACGGCAGCATCGTCCCCCTCTCTTCCATGAACAGGCTCGGGAAACGCCTCGCGGACATACACGGGCAGTACGACCACCAGTCCCTGCTCGACCCGGACCGCCACATCGACATGCTCGACCTTTACGGCGGAACGGATCTTACGGACCTTCGCAGCAAAGTCAAAGAATATTACGACGCGTATACATCGGCCTCAGCAGAGCTTATGCAGCTGCGCAAAAGGATCTCTGATTCAGCCAGGCAGAAAGAGCTTCTGCGCTTTGAGCTGAACGAGATCGAATCCGCGGGCCTTTACGCCGGCGAGGACGAAGAACTCGAGGAACAGCTCGCCGTAATGAAAAACAGCGAAAAGATCTTCAGCGCAGTGTCGGAAGCAAGGGAAACCGTTTTCGAGCGCGACGGATCCGCCCTGGAACAGCTCTCTTACGCGGTCTCCGGCCTGGAATCGGTTTCGGAATATTCAAAAGAGATAGCGAAGATCTGCGAGACTTTAAACGACGCTTACTATCAGATCGAGGATCTTAATTCTTCCATGAGGCATATACTTGACAGCGTCGAATACTCGGAGGAAGAACTCAATATAAAGACCGAGCGGTTGGAAGCCGTCAACGCCCTTAAGCGCAGATTCGGAGGCAGCATAGAAGCCGTTCTTGCATACGCCTCAGAGGCCGCTGAAAGCCTCAGATCGATCGAAAACAGTGACGAACGCATAGCAGAACTGGAGCGTGAGATAAGCCTTCAGAGGGAGTATTTTGACGCTTCCGCGGCAAGGCTGTCAAAGCTGAGGAAACAGGTCGCCGCCGAACTCGAAAAACGCATTTCAAAAGAACTCTCCGAGCTGAACTTCGGCAACAGCGATTTCCGGGTCAGCTTCGAATCCGCCCCCGTTTCCGCCAAAGGCACGGACCGCGTGGAATTCCTCATGAGCACTAACCGCGGCGAACCTCCCCGCCCCCTCGCCAAGATCGCCAGCGGCGGCGAGCTGTCCAGGATAATGCTCGCGATGAAGCGCATTATCGGAGAATACGACAGCATCCCGACAATGATCTTCGACGAGATCGACAGCGGCATCAGCGGATCCGCTGCAGGAGTCGTAGGGAACAAGCTGCTCTCGATAGCTGACGGAAGACAGATAATATGCATCACTCACCTGCCCCAGATAGCGTCTAAAGGCAGGCACCACTACCGCATAGAAAAGCTCTCCGACGAGATATCCACGCACACGACCGTCACGCCGCTCAGCGACGACGAGCGCGTTGAGGAGATCGCCCGCCTCTTAAGCGGGACCGAGATCACGGACAGCGCCAGAGCACAGGCAAAGGAACTGCTCAACTGCTGAAACAAATACAAAACCCCGGAACCGCTGTGATCCCGGGGTTTTAAATTGCTTTAAGCCATTCCTTACAGGCCGAGCTGTTTTCTGTTGACGATGCTTACCTGGCTGTCGTCTTCTCCCTTGAGGAGGGTCAGCATGCAGCTCGCGGACTGGCGGCAGAGCTCAAGGAAGCTCTCCTCTGTCTTGAACGCCGCGTGCGGTGTAAGGATAACGTTGTCCATCTTGAAGAAGGGATGATCCGGCTTGAGGTGGTCTCCCTCGAATACGTCGAGACCGGCTCCCGCTACCTTGCCGCTCTGAAGCGCTTCGATAAGGGCTTCCTCGTCGATGAGCGCGCCGCGTCCGGTGTTGACGATCAGGACGCCGTCCTTCATCTTCGCGATGCTCTCGCGGTTTACGAAGTGGTAGGTCTCGGGATTGAGCGGTACGTTGGGTGTAATGATGTCTGCCTGCTCCAGGACTTCGTCCATGGTGGCCTTTTTAGCGTGATATTCTTCAAATACCGCGTCCGGAAGGAACGGATCGTACGCCATGATGTTGTATCCGCAGGCGTAGAGGTTCTGCGAGCAGCGTCTGGGCAGCTTGCCGAATCCGAGGAATCCGACAGTCCTTACGCGCGGGCTGCGCAGAGTTACGTAAGCCGGATATCCTTCCAGCGAGTAATCGTTGTTTCTAATGTTCTGGGTGTAGCTGAAGAGGTTTCTGGTGACGGCCAGAACGAGCGCTGTGGTATGCACCGCGACTTCCTCTATGCAGTAGAACGGGATGTTGACGACCTTGATGCCGCGTTTTGTAGCTTCCGGAACGTCGTAGATATCGAAGCC
>JAFYFK010000058.1 GCA_017543805.1 Bacillota bacterium
GCTGCACGGACCGGTCCTCGACACCGACCTCGGATACTACCTTGACGTTTACAACACCTGGTCGTCCTACGGCGTAGAGGATCAGGGCGTCACCATCGCTTACACCAGCGTTTACGGAAATACCAAAAAGGCCGCTGAACTGCTCGCTGAAAAGCTCGAGGCCGCAGGCCAGACCGTCGAGATCACCGACCTCGCCCGCGACGATATGCCGGAAGCTGTTGAGGCCGCGTTCCGCTACGACAGGCTGGTGCTCGCCACCACGACCTACAACGCGGACATCTTCCCGTTTATGAAGACATTCATCGAGCATCTGGTCGAGAGGGGCTATAAGAACCGCACCATCGGCTTCATCGAGAACGGAAGCTGGGCTCCCACCGCGGCCAAGGTAATGAAGGGAATGCTGGAAGGCCTCAAGAACATCGAACTGCTTGAGCCGGTCGTCACCATCAAGTCCGCGCTCAACGCGGACAGCGAGGCTCAGCTCGACGCGCTCTGCAAGGCGCTTATAAAGTAGGACTTGAAAGAGATCTCTATCTCCGCCAACGACGCGGGGCAGCGGCTCGACCGCTTTCTTAAAAAATATCTGAAGAACGCATCGCTTTCGTATGTGTACAAGGCTCTCCGCAAGGACGTCAAGGTCAACGGCCGGCGTCAGAAGGAGGACTACATGCTCTGCGAGGGCGATGCTCTGCAGCTTTATATTGCGGACAGCGAGCTTGCGGCGCTGACGGAGGTCAGGAAACGCCGCGGGACCGCCAAGCGTCAGTTTAAGGTGATCTACGAGGACGACGACATGATCGCCGTCAGCAAGCCTTTCGGGCTGCTGGTCCACGGGGACAGCACGGAAAAGAAGGACACGCTGGCAAACCAGGTGACGGACTATCTGATCGAGACCGGGGCCTACGCGCCGCGCCTGGAGAAGAGCTTTGTCCCGAGCCCGGTGCACCGCCTCGACCGCAATACGACGGGACTAGTGGTGTTCGGAAAGAATGCCGCGGCTCTTCGGACGCTGTCTTTGATGTTCCGCGAGGACGGCCATGTGCGGAAGTTCTACTGCACGATAGTTTACGGCTGCCTGGAAAGAAAGCTGCATCTTAAAAATATGATGGTCAAGGACGCAGACCGCAACAGGGTGCGCGTCCTGCCGCTCGGAAGCCCGGACGGCAAATATATCGAGACTATAGTCAGACCGGTGCGCCCTGGCGAGGATTACAGCCTTGTCGAGGTCGAACTGGTCACGGGGCGCAGCCATCAGATACGCGCGCACCTGGCATATGCTGGTCACCCGGTAATAGGGGATTCCAAATACGCCGGGCGGAAATATGCCGCGCAGGCAAAATGGCTGGAGGATAATTACGCGCTCAGCACGCAGCTGCTGCACGCCGAGCGCCTTGAGATAACGGATGCGCCGGCTCCGCTGGAGCATCTCGGCGGACTCGTCCTGGAAGCGCCGCTTCCGGAAAACTGGCGGGCGCTGGAAAGGGGATTAATTGGAGAATAATATTCAGGAGACGCAGGAAGCTGCGCAGGAAAAAGAAAAGAAACCTGAGAAAGTGATGACGGCAAGCGAAAACTTAAGAGAGTGGATAAAGGACATACTGTTCGCGGTCGTGTTCGCGGTGTTGTTCCTGCAGTTTTTCCAGCCCACGATCGTCAAAGAGCATTCTATGGAGAACACCTTCCACGAGAATGATTATCTCTTTGTGAGCAAACGCAGCTACACCTGGCTCGGAGGCGCTCCGAAGTACGGCGACATTATCGTATTCCAGAGCAATCTCGCCATGGGGACCAGCGGCAAGAACAAGCAGCTGATAAAGCGCGTCATAGCGGTGCCGGGAGACTATATCTCCATCCGCGA
>JAFYFK010000059.1 GCA_017543805.1 Bacillota bacterium
CGGAAATCTGATCGCGGATATCCTGTACGCAGTCGTTGATCCGCGGGTTCGCATTGCATAGGAGGCTGCCATGGACGACAATAAAGATCTCCGCGAGCAGACGACTCAGCAGGAGCCCGAATATACTCTTAACGACGACCGCCGCGTAAAGGTGCTTTCACCGGGGCAGCTCGTCGTCAGGCGATTCATCAGGAACAAGACCGCTATCGCCGGCCTTGCCATCCTCATTTTCATGTTCGTGTTTTCGTTTATCGGCGGAATCATCAGCCCGTACGAAGAGGACCAGCTCTTCTACAGGGATGACTATCTCAACAAGGAGTACGCCGCGGCAATCGAAAACACCGAACTGCGTTACGCCCAGGCTGAGGGACAGACCTTTAACTCCATCATACAGGCGCAGATGATGCTCGCCATACAGACAAAAAAGACAGATTTCTCCTATAAGGATGTTGATTATAAAGTCGAAAAGGCAGGGGAGGACTTTTACGTCGTTTCCCTCGCGGACGGTACCGTTATCGGAATCGCCTTCAAGGATGTCTTCTCGCCGAACGAAGAGGGCTTTAAGCCAAGCTTCGATTTCCAGTACAAGCTGCACGAGGCCTATACTAATAACGGCGGTTCGTTCACCGCTGACGGCGTAGACTACACCATCGATCCCGACGGCGCCGTGTTTGCCGGCGGAACGGAGACAGGCTTTATCAGCAGGTACATCGTTACCCCGTTCTACAGCGACGTATTCCTTACCAAGGAATTCAAGCAGGAGCTCGTCGAGGAACTGCAGAAGGGCGCCGAGGTATTCAACTTTACCGACGCTAACGGCGAGGCCGCGGAATATTCCATAAAGTACAACCCTGCATCCAAGCAGTATTCCGTAATGCAGAAAACGGTCACCAGAGTGTATGACACCTACTCGTATCCGAGCAAGGCGCATCCTCTCGGAACGGACCGCAACGGCATGGACATGATGACCCGTCTGATGTACGGCGGCAGAGTATCGCTCATCATCGGATTCATCGTTGAGATCATCTCCACCGTGCTCGGCATCATCTTCGGCGGTCTTTCCGGCTACTTCGGCGGCTGGGTGGACAACCTGATCATGCGTTTAGTCGATATATTCTACTGCATACCGTCGATGCCTATCATAATCATCATAGGCGCGGCCATGGACTCCATGGGTCTCGACCCCAAGATCCGTCTGCTTTACCTGATGCTCATCCTGGGCTTCCTCGGATGGCCCGGAATGGCAAGGCTTATCAGAGGCCAGATCCTGTCCCTGCGCGAGCAGGAATACATGACCGCTACCGAGGCTACAGGCCTCTCGGTGCGCCGCAGGATACTCAAGCACCTCATACCGAACGTAATCCCTCAGATCATAGTTTCCGTATCCATGGGCGTAGGCGGGACCATCATCATGGAGTCCACGCTCTCGTTCCTGGGTCTGGGCGTAAAGTTCCCGTTCGCTTCATGGGGCAACATCATCAACGACGTAAACAACCTGCACGTCCTTACGACGTACTGGTTTATCTGGATTCCGGCAGGCGTTCTGCTGCTCCTCACCGTACTCGCGTTTAACCTTGTCGGTGACGGCTTAAGAGACGCTTTCGACCCGAAGATGAAGAGATAGGAGGGAAGCGCAATGGCAAAGAAAAAAGTTGAAGGCTATCTCTCCGCCAAAGAGATCAGAAGGATATCGCGCGAGAACCGCCGCATAACCAACGAATTCGAAAAGAAGCGCAAGAGAAAGAACGTTCCGGAATCCGAGTATATGACTCAGATGAAGGACTGGAACAATGCTGTAGAGTTTGACGACCTGCACACCTATTTCTTTACGGACGCAGGCACAGTCAAGGCTGTTGACGGCGTGTCCTACGTTGTTCCGACAGGAAAGACCGTCGGCGTAGTAGGCGAGTCCGGCTGCGGCAAGTCCGTAACGAGCCTCAGCCTTATGCAGCTGCTGCAGCGTCCGCAGGGCCAGACCGTCTCCGGACAGGTCCGCCTCAACCTGGGCAACCACAGGGCGATCGACGTCACCAAGGCTCCGGACAAGGTAATGCAGCACCTCCGCGGCAACTTCGTCTCCATGATATTCCAGGAGCCTATGACCGCTCTCAACCCGATCTTCCGCATAGGAGACCAGGTCAATGAGGTCATCGAGCTGCACGACGGCGAAGGCAAGACCAAGGACGAGATATCCGAAAGGACTATCGAACTTCTGAAGATGGTCGGCATCGCCAACGCCGAAGGCGTTTACAAGATGTATCCGCACGAGCTGTCCGGCGGCATGCGCCAGCGCGTCATGATAGCAATGGCTCTGGCCTGCAACCCGAAGATCATAATCGCGGACGAACCCACGACCGCTCTTGACGTGACCATTCAGGCGCAGATACTGGATCTGCTGCGCCAGCTCAAGGACAGGATCAACTCCTCGATCATGTTCATTACGCACGACCTCGGAGTCATAGCCGAGATGGCTGACTACGTCGTGGTAATGTACGCGGGCCGCATAATCGAAGCCGGAACCGCCGAGGAAGTATTCCTGCATCCGCTGCATCCGTACACCCTCGGACTCATGGCCAGCAAGCCGGTCGTAGGCAAGGAGGTCGACAAGCTCTATTCCATTCCCGGAAAGGTGCCTAATCCGATCAATATGCCCAACTACTGCTACTTCAAGGACCGCTGTGAGATGTGCGTTGAGAAGTGCGGCGGCGCGTATCCGGACGAGATATATGTTAGCCCGACGCACCGCGTGTCCTGCTACAGATATTATGACCAGGCCATAGAAAGGGAGGAGAAGTAATGAGCGATTATATACTTCAGGTAAAAGACCTCAAGAAACACTTCCCGATCAAAGGCGGAATGTTCGCCAAGACCGTCGGCTGGGTCAAAGCCGTCGACGGAGTTACCTTTAATCTTGAGCGCGGAACCACAATGGGCCTGGTAGGCGAATCCGGCTGCGGCAAGACCACCACCGGACGCACCATTTTAAGGCTCTCCGGCGAGAAGACCGCGGGCGAAGTCCTGTTCAACGGCAAGGAAGTCTACGATTTTACGGACAGGGAAATGCGCGACATGCGCCCGAAGATGCAGATCATCTTCCAGGATCCGTTCTCGTCCCTGCAGCCCAGAATGCCGGTCTCCGAGATAATCGGGGAGGCAGTCCGCGAGCACGGAATAGTTCCGGCAAACGAGTTTGAGGATTATATCGAGCAGATCATGGATCAGTGCGGCCTCCAGCCCTTCCACAAGGACCGCTATCCGCACGAGTTCTCCGGCGGCCAGCGCCAGAGGATATGCATAGCCAGAGCTCTCGCCCTCAACCCGGAATTCATCGTCTGCGACGAGCCTGTATCCGCTCTTGACGTATCCATTCAGGCGCAGATCATAAACCTGCTCAAGGACCTTCAGGAGAAGCACAAGCTGACATATCTGTTCATATCTCATGACCTTTCTGTCGTAGAGCATATTTCGGACCAGGTCGGCGTAATGTACCTCGGAAACCTGGTCGAATACGGAAAGACTAAGGATATCTTCAGCAATCCGCTCCATCCGTACACAAAGGCGCTGTTCTC
>JAFYFK010000060.1 GCA_017543805.1 Bacillota bacterium
CAGCTATCTTGACAGATACGCTAAACTCGTTCGTTCCGCAATGGATGGTGCAGTACTCAGGAGAGACTAGCAGATGAGATTTGATAAGAGGACATACTTTATAACGGTAGCCGAGACACGCAATATCTCCAAGGCTGCTCAGATACTGCATGTCTCACAGCCGTCACTCTCACAGTATATTTCAAGGCTCGAGGAGGATATCGGCTGGAAACTGCTCAACCGCAACTCCAACCCGATAACCCTCACCGAGGCCGGTGAGCTGTATCTCGATTACCTCCGCGAGGTTCTTGCCGCTGCGGACCGCTTTTCGGATAAGCTCAACAATCTTAAGTCGCAGTACGAAGACAGCATAAGGATAGGCATTCCGTCGCAGCTCTACGCCTCGATGTTCAACGATTACGTCGGCGCGTTCATGCGCAAGTATCCGACGATCAACGTCGTGGCAAAGGAAGGCACCTCCCTGGCTCTGCGCGACATGCTGATACGCGGTGAAGTAGATATCATTATCCATCACGTAAACGAGGATCTCGATTCGCGCTTCTCCAGGTTCATCATGTACAAAGAGCAGCTGTCTTTCTCCTGCAACGCCGAGGCTCCTTTCCTGAAAGGGAAGAAGTCAACGCGCAAAAAGCCTATAAAGATGACCCCGGAGATACTTTCCTCCCTGAGCGAGATGCGTTTCCTTCAGCCCCCTGAAGAATACCTGCTCTCCGCCCAGATCGACCGCTGCTGTGAATCCGTCGGTATAAGGCAGCGCAAGATACAGCGCCTGCCGAACATCCTTACAATAGCGGGCTATATTGCGATGCCCGGAAGCGACGGCGTTTCCGTGCTTCCCGAGTTCCTTTCGGGAGAGGTTCCCGACTGGAACAAGATCGCCTTTATAGCTCCGCCGGAGCCGGTCACCTGGAATCTCGCAATGGACAGACTCGCGGATTCCTCCATGAGCGAAGCCGAACAGCTGTTCTGGGATATGTCTATGGCTACAGCGCGCAAGATGTATAAGTAAAAAACAATGAGAAAGCTGCAGCCGGAATCACTCCGGCTGCAGTATTTTCAAGGCTTCGAGGCATATAATACAAATGTTATAATGCGAATTTTAAGAAGTATTTTACAGTAATAAAAAACTGTTTTATATTTAACCTAAGAGGTGTAATAAAACTATGAAATTTCCGCTTAAAGTTTTGCAGTCTTATCTTGAAGATGCCAAACTGGTGATCATCACCGGACATTTCGGCAGTGGGAAGACGGAATTCGCCGTAAATCTGGCGCTGCACGCGGCAGACTGCGAGCAGAAGCTTGCCATTGCAGACCTCGACATTGTAAATCCCTATTTTCTGTCCAGAGAGAGGCAGGACCTTTACGATCAGAAAGGCATTCACCTCATTTCCTCAGGACAGGTCGCGATTTCCGCGGGTCTCCCGGGCCTTTCCCCGGAGATCTTTTCGATGTTTGAAGATCCCGACCTTTACAGCGTCGTCGACGTAGGGGGAGACCCCAACGGCGCGCGCGTGCTGGCAAGGTTTGCAGACAGGATCAAAAAGATCCCGTATAAACTCATTTTCATTCTCAACGCCAACAGGCCGGAGACGGCTACCGCCGAGAGCGCAGTAATGTATCTGCAGCTCATCGAAGGCGCCAGCCAGCTTAAGGCAGACGCGATAGTAAACAACACGCATCTCTGCGGCGAGACCGATGTGGACTGCGTGCTCAAGGGAGCTAAGCTTGCGGAAGAAGTTTCGCAGCTTACCGGGCTTCCCGTCATCTGCCACAACGCGCCCGCGAAATACGCGGACGACCCGCGCCTGGCCGGACTTCCCATATTCCCGATGGACGTATACATGAAAAAGCCCTGGGAGCTTTAGGGAAGGCACAAAACAGTATTCGTAGGGGACTGGGTCCCTGCATAATAAGTGGTTAATAAATTTTAAGAAAGAAGGAGATTCCAATGGCATTTTTAACTGACATCGAGATCGCTCAGCAGAACACACCGAAGAAGATCACCGAGATCGCAAAGGAATGCGGCATCGATGAAAAGTATGTCGAGCAGTACGGAAGCTACAAGGCTAAGATCGACTACAACTTCCTCAAGGACAACGCTGATAAGCCCGATGGCAAACTCATCCTCGTAACTGCAATTACACCGACTCCTGCAGGCGAAGGCAAGACCACCACTTCCGTAGGTCTCACCGACGGTCTCCGCAAGATCGGAAAGAAGTCCATAGTTGCTCTCCGCGAGCCCTCCCTCGGACCCGTATTCGGCGTAAAGGGCGGAGTTGCAGGCGGCGGATATGCTCAGGTAGTTCCGATGGAAGACATCAACCTGCACTTCACAGGCGACTTCCACGCTATCGGCGCAGCCAACAATCTCCTTGCCGCTATGCTCGACAACCACATTCAGCAGGGCAACCAGCTCGGCATCGACGTAAAGCAGATCACCTGGAAGAGAGCTGTAGATATGAACGACCGTCAGCTCCGCAACATCGTTGACGGACTCGGCGGCAAGGCTCAGGGCGTTCCCAGGGAAGACGGTTTTGAGATCACCGTTGCTTCCGAAGTAATGGCAGTTCTCTGCCTCGCTTCCGACATCACCGACCTCAAGGCAAGACTCGGACGCATCATCGTCGGCTACAACTTTGCAGGCGAACCCGTGACCGCTCACGACCTCAAGGCAGAAGGCGCTATGGCTGCTCTGCTCAAGGACGCTCTCAAGCCGAACCTCGTTCAGACTCTGGAGCACACCCCGGCGTTCATCCACGGCGGACCGTTCGCAAACATCGCTCACGGCTGCAACTCCATACTCGCTACCAAGACCGCGCTCAAGATCGGTGACTATGTTGTTACCGAAGCAGGCTTCGCCGCTGACCTCGGCGCAGAGAAGTTCATCGACATCAAGTGCCGCATGGCAGGCCTCAAGCCCAGCGCTATCGTTATCGTAGCTACCGTCCGCGCTCTCAAGTATCACGGCGGAGTTCCCAAGGCTGAGCTCAACAACGAGAATCTCGAAGCTCTTGAAAAGGGTCTTCCCAACCTGCTCCAGCACGTCGACAACATCAAGAATGTTTACGGCGTACCCTGCGTAGTTGCTATCAACGCTTTCCCGACCGACACCAAGGCCGAACTCGACCTGGTCGAGAAGAAGTGCAACGAGCTTGGCGTAAACGTTGCTCTGTCCGAAGTCTGGGCAAAGGGCGGCGAAGGCGGCAAGGCTCTTGCCGAGGAAGTCGTAAGACTCTGCGAGCAGCCGAATAATTTCAACCAGGTATATCCGCTCGAGATGAGCATCGTTGACAAGCTCAACGCCATCGCGACAAAGGTATACCACGCTGACGGCGTCTCCCTCACCGCCAACGCAAAGAAGCAGCTCGACAAGATCGAGAGCCTCGGTTACGGCAACATGCCCATCTGCATGGCCAAGACCCAGTACTCCTTCTCCGACGACGCTTCCAAGCTCGGCGCTCCGAAGGACTTCACCGTTACCGTCCGCAACCTCAAGGTCTGCGCCGGCGCAGGCTTCATCGTTGCCCTTACCGGCGACATCATGACTATGCCCGGACTGCCCAAGGTTCCGGCAGCTGAAAGGATCGACGTAGACGAGACCGGAAAGATCTCCGGACTGTTCTAAGTCAAAACGCGTTTTTACGGCGTCCGTCATTGCGGCGGGCGCCGTTTTCTAAGAAAGAGGATAAAATGGAAAGACTCACAGATAAAAGCTGCAAAGACTTTGTGGAAGTGCTTGCATCTAAAGAGCCTGTTCCCGGCGGCGGCGGAGCTTCCGCGCTCGTGGCTGCTCTGGGCACCGCGCTCTGTTCCATGGTAGGCAACTACACCGTTGGAAAGAAAAAATACGCAGACGTCGAGGAAGACGTCAAGAGGATAATGGCCGAATGCGAGGAACTTCAGGCGCAGCTGCTGCAGCTGGTCGAAGATGACGCGGCAATGTTTGAGCCGCTCTCCAGGGCTTATTCCATTCCAAAAGACGACCCGAAGCACGACGAGGTGCTTGAGGCCTGTCTGCACGACGCAGTCAAGGCGCCGGCCGAGATGGTCCGCCTGAGCTGCAGAGCGATCGACCTTCACCGCGAGATGGGAGAGAAGGGCAGCGTGATGATGCTGTCCGACGTAGGCACCGGCGTGGTGTTCTGCTGGAGCGCTCTCTACGGAGCCGCCCTCAACGTAAAGGTCAACACCAAGAGCATGAAAGACCGCGCGTTTGCCGACGCGCTTAATAAAGAAGTAGACGGTTTGGTCGAAAAATACTGGAAGATAGCAGAAGAGACCTACGAGAAGGTCAAGGGGAGGTTTGAGTAATGGCTGAGATTTTAAAGGGCGCTCCCGTAGCGGCCGCAATCAGTGAAGATCTTATAGTCCGCGTTGACGCTCTCAAGGCAAAGGGAGTCGTCCCGACTCTCGCGATCATGAGAGTCGGCGAAAGGCCCGATGACATCTCCTACGAGACCGGCGCGATGAAGCGCTGCGACAAGGTTGGCATAGCCGTTAAGAACTTCCGCCTGCCCGCCGACGCGAGCCGCGAGGACATCCTTGCGACCATCAGGGAGATCAATGAGGACGATTCCATACACGGATGCCTGATGTTCCGCCCGTTGCCCGACAAGAAGGTCGAGGCTGAGGTCTGCGCTATGCTCGACCCGGCCAAGGACCTCGACTGCATGACCAGCGGATCCCTCGCTACCGTATTTGCCGGAAGAGGCGCCGGATATCCTCCCTGCACCGCACAGGCCTGCATCGAGATGCTGGACCACTACGGCGTAGAGACGACCGGAAAGAGAGCTGTCGTTGTCGGCAGAAGCCTTGTAATAGGCCGCCCTGTGGCGATGATGCTCATGAATAAGAACGCTACAGTGACCATCTGCCACACCAAGACTGTCGATATGGCATCTGTGGCGAGAGAGGCTGATATCGTTATAGCCGCAGCCGGACATATCGGGACCGTGACAAAGGACTTCGCGAAGGAAGGGCAGGTAGTGCTCGACGTCGGCATCAACATGGGCGCTGACGGCAAGCTCTGCGGAGACGTCGCGTTCGCTGAGGTTGAACCGATAGTCGGAGCGATCTCCCCGGTACCTGCAGGCGTAGGCTCCGTAACCACCGCAGTCCTCGCAAAGCACTGCATTATGGCGGCTGAAAAGAAGGCAGGTATCAGATAATGCTTTCACAGACAGAATTCATAAACGCGTACGGAAACGCCGGGGCGAAAAAGGCGACAAGCCCCGCTCTGAGGCTTTTCCTGCTCGGAATACTGGCGGGCTTTGAGATCGCCTGCGGCGGCGCGCTTTCGACTATCGCGAGCTTTTCCGCAGGGAGCGCATCCATCGTGAAGACTCTCGCGAGCTTTACATTCCCGCTGGCTCTTACAATGGTGATCTGGACAGGCGCCGAGCTCTTTACCGGCAACTGCCTCATCACGATCTCCGTGCTGGACAAAAAGGCCAGCGTAGGCGGGATGCTCCGCAACTGGTGCATCGTTTATGTCGGGAATCTTGTAGGATCCCTGATCCTGGCGTTCTGCCTGGCTAACTTCAAGCAGATTGGCCTCGGCGGCGGCGCGCTCGCGACGTCGATAATCAGCACCGCGGTCAACAAGTGCTCCTATGGCTTCGGCGACGCGTTCGTTCGCGGCATAGGCTGCAATATACTGGTCTGCATAGCCATTATGGCAGCGACCTCCGCAAAGGACGCCATCGGCAAGTTCATCTCCGCCGTGGTTCCCGTTGCCGCGTTCGTCATGCTCGGATTTGAGCACAGCATCGCCAATATGTACTATATCCCGACCGGACTGTTCGCCATGGGCGTCCCGGCTTACGCTGAAGCCGCAAATGCCGCGGGTCTCAACACCGCCGCGCTTACATGGGGAGCCTTCTTCGTTAAGAACCTCCTTCCCGTAACGCTCGGAAACATCATCGGCGGAGCAGGATTCGGCGCTCTAAGGTGGATTGCGCACGGAGAACAAACAGCTAAATAAAAAAAGTTTTATACTGCCCGCAAACTTAACTACAAAAAAGCATGCGGGCG
>JAFYFK010000061.1 GCA_017543805.1 Bacillota bacterium
ATAGCCCAGCTCAACGGCAAAAAGATAGGCGTCCAGACCGGCGTTCTCTACGAGGACGAGATCAAGGACGAGATCGAGGACGAAAACTGGCTCTATTACAAGATGCCCAACGACATGATCCCGGCTCTCGAAGCAAACAAGATCGACGCATATCTGATCGAGGAAGTCGGATTCTACGCGCAGCGCTACGAGCATCCGGAGCTGATGCGCCTTGAGGAAAAGGCCGGCCAGAGTGAATTCGCGGTAATCGTCGGAAACAACGACAAACAGGCGACTCTCTTCGCCGAGATCCAGGAATTCATACACAACAAGAAATCCGACGGTTGGCTGGACCAGCTCTATGATTACTGGGTAGTCAACTGGAACCCGAACACCTGCCATATAGACACCATCCCTGAGACCACCGGTGAAAACGGGACCGTCAGCATAGCCATCGAAGGCGGCTACGAGCCGTTCTCCTTCGAGAGCAACGGAGAATTCTCCGGATACGACGTGGAATTTATGATGAACTTCTGCGCTGAATACGGCTACAGCTGGGACTTCCGCGCCATGGAATTCGACTCCATCGCGCCGGGCTGCATCTCCGGCAAATATGACTTCGGCATGAACATCGTCGTCGATGAGGAACGCGCCGAGGCGTCCGTGCTCTCCGACCCCTACTACGTCTGCGACCTGGTGTTCGTAGTCGAAGCAGAGTACGAAGACAACATGGGCTTCTTCGAGAAGCAGCAGTACAAATTCTACAAGACCTTCATCAAGGAAGACCGCTGGAAGCTCTTTGCCGAAGGTATCGGCAACACCATGCTGATAACTTTATCTTCTGTAATGCTCGGAACGCTGCTGGGATTCGCGGCCTATATGGCCTGCCGCCACGGCAATAAAGTCGCCAACGGGATAATGAATTTCTTTGACTGGTTCTTTGAAGGCATACCGACAGTCGTGTTCATGATGCTGCTGGGATTCGTTATTTTAAAGAATGTTAAATATCTGAATATAGTAGCGATAACAGGATTTACGCTGCTGTTCGGCTGCGGCATGTACGACATGCTCGTCGTTGGCTGCAATGCCGTTCCCAAAGGCCAGACCGAAGCGTCAAGGGCGATGGGTTACAGCGATTCCCAGAGCTTCTTCCACATCATCCTGCCGCAGGCTGCGCAGCACTTCCTGCCGATATACAAGAACAATGTCATTTCCCTGCTGAAGGAAACTTCCGTGCTTGGTTACATCGCGGTCAGAGAGCTGACCAAGATGGGCGACCTCGTCAGGAGCCGCACATACGAAGCGTTCTTCTCGCTGATAGCAGTAGCCATACTGTACTTTGTGCTGGAGGCACTGCTGCTGGCGATCCTCAACCGCGTCCAGCTGAAGGTCGAGACCAAGCGCAGGCCGAAGTCCCAGATCCTCAAGGGCATAGTTGAAGAAGAACTGTAAACAGTGATCAACATGACAGATCTTTATATCTACATATTAATCGGACTTCTGGCGGCTGTTTTGCTGCTGCTGATAATACTGCTCGTAAAGACGAGGCCCGGCGCCTATTCCGGCACTTTTACCGATGTGGTGCGCAAGGAGCTCAGCATTACGCAGGACGATATCGAGGACGATATCGCCGACCAGGTGCGCACGCTCAATGAGGCCAGCCAGCAG
>JAFYFK010000062.1 GCA_017543805.1 Bacillota bacterium
CTGCTGGCTGGCCTCATTGAGCGTGCGCACCTGGTCGGCGATATCGTCCTCGATATCGTCCTGCGTAATGCTGAGCTCCTTGCGCACCACATCGGTAAAAGTGCCGGAATAGGCGCCGGGCCTCGTCTTTACGAGCAGTATCACCAGCAGCAGCAAAACAGCCGCCAGAAGTCCGATTAATATGTAGATATAAAGATCTGTCATGTTGATCACTGTTTACAGTTCTTCTTCAACTATGCCCTTGAGGATCTGGGACTTCGGCCTGCGCTTGGTCTCGACAAGGCGCTGCACGCGGTTCATTACCGCGGTGAGCACTGCCTCGAGCACAAAATAGATGACCGCTACGGCAATAAGCGAGAAGAACGCCTCATATGTGCGGCTGCGGACAAGGTCGCCCATCTTAGTAAGATCGCGGACCGCGATGTAGCCGAGTATGGATGTTTCCTTAAGCAGCGAGATGACGTTGTTCTTATAGATCGGCATAAAGTGCTGGGCAGCCTGAGGCAGGATAATATGGAAGAAGCTCTGGGTGTCGCTGTAGCCCATTGCCCTGGACGCCTCGGTCTGTCCCCTGGGGACCGCGTTGCAGCCGACCTGCAGCATGTCGAACATTCCGCAGCCGAAGATCAGCGTAAATCCTATGATGGATACCAGATTGAGGCTCGGCACCTTGACCAGGATGACGAACGCCAGCAGCATCAGGAATACTACCGTCGGGATGCCTTCAAAGAACCAGTCCGCCACATGCATTATGCCGTTGGGCAGCTTCTTGCCGTGGCGGCAGGCCATGTATGCCGCAAAGCCGAGCAGCGTTCCGAACAGGACGGAAGCCACGGTGATCAGCATGGTGTTGCCGACGCCCTCGAGGAACATCTTCCAGCGCTGATCTCTTATAAAGGTCTTGTAAAAACGGTACTGCAGCCTCTCAAAGAAGCCCATGTTGTCTTCGTATTCAGCCTCGACTACAAACACGAGGTCGCAGACGTAGTACGGGTCGGAGAGCACGGAGGCTTCCGCTCTTTCCTCGTCGACGACTATGTTCATGCCGAAGTCGTACTTTCCGGAGATGCAGCCCGGCGCTATGGAGTCGAACTCCATGGCCTGGAAGTCCCAGTTATAGCCGTACTCGGCGCAGAAATTCATCATGAATTCCACGTCGTAGCCGGAGAATTCCCCGTTGCTCTCGAAGGAGAACGGCTCGTAGCCGCCTTCGATGGCTATGCTTACGGTTCCGTTTTCACCGGTGGTCTCCGGTATGGTGTCTATATGGCAGGTGTTGGGGTTCCAGTTGACTACCCAGTAATCGTAGAGCTGGTCCAGCCAACCGTCTGATTTCTTGTTGTGTATGAATTCCTGGATCTCCGCGAAGAGTGTCGCCTGCTTTTCGTTGTTTCCGACTATTACGGCGAATTCGCTCTGGCCGGCCTTCTCTTCCATGCGCATAAGCTCAGGATGCTCGTAGCGCTGCGCGTAGAATCCGACTTCCTCGATAAGGTAAGCGTCGACCTTGTTTGCCTCGAGCGCGGGGATCATGTCGTTGGGCATCTTGTAATAGAGCCACTCCTCGTCCTCGATCTCGTCCTTGATCTCGTCCTCGTAGAGAACGCCGGTCTGGACGCCTATCTTTTTGCCGTTGAGCTGGGCTATGGTGCTGATTCCGTTCTTGGGGATCGGCGGTTCTTCCTCCCCGTCGGCGAACGCGGGCATCGCGGACGCCATCACAAATGTGAGGGCAACGATCAGAGAGAGGAAAAATGCAATTTTTCTGTTCATCTTAGTCATTTTCTAGTCCTCCCATCTGAAGCTTATGGCTGTGTGGTTGTTGTACCACTTCTCGGGGTTGTCTACCACCTCGTCGACAAGCGTGGTAGTGGGCTCCGCAAGTATCGAATTGTACATGATGTTGTCGGATTCGTGCGGATCGTAATGCTCGCCCTCGTATTTAAGGTCGAGCAGCAAGACGTCGCTCTTTTCGGAATAGTCGATCCTTACGAAGATATTCGGCTTCTCCATCAGGAAGAGGTTGTTTACGCAGATCTCTTCAAGAGCTATCTGAAGCTTACTGGTACGCTCGTTTTCGATCAGCAGCTTCTCTGCATAGGCCTGAAGCTCGTCATAGACTGCCTCAAAGTCGAATTCGGTATCCTCAATGCGGTAGCTGAGCGTGCTGAGCCGCTGGATGAACTTGCGGGTCTTGTCCTTTTTGGGATGCTCGAATATTTCCCTGGGAGTGCCTTCCTCATAGATCCCGCCATCGTCCATATAAAGGACGCGGTTGGATATCTTCCTTGCGAAGTCCATCTCGTGGGTGACTATCATCATTGTGCGGCCGGTCTTGGCGATCATGCGGATTATCGCCTGGACTTCTCCGATCATGGAGGGGTCGAGCGCGGAGGTGGGCTCGTCGAAAAGGATTATCTCAGGATCCATGGCGAGCGTGCGCGCTATGGCGATACGCTGCTGCTGTCCGCCGGAAAGCTCGTCCGGATAGCTGAGCGCCTTTGCGCCGAGACCGACCTTCCAGAGCAGGTCCATGGCCTTGTCATAGGCTTCCTGGCGGCTCCTGCCGAACAGGCGGATCTGCGGGTTCATTATGTTTTCGATGACGGTCAGGTGACCGAAGAGGTTGAAGGACTGGAATACCATGCCC
>JAFYFK010000063.1 GCA_017543805.1 Bacillota bacterium
CATCGTTCTCCAGCATGCGCGTCTGAAGATCCGTCTTCAGTTCCTCCAGGAAAGCCGCGTCGGAGATCATTGTGCCCTTCTTATCGTCCTCGCTGAAGGCTTCCTCAAAGACCTGGTCGCTTATCCCGAAGCGGTTAAACACGCTGCTGCGGTTGTAGAACCAGCTCTTGCCCGGATGCATAAAGAACCCGTCGTAGCCGACCCTGTTCAGCACCGTAAAGATATTGTCAGTGGGCTTGCGTATGACCCGGAAGGAGGACGTAAGCCCTTCGCCTATCATGTTGGTCTGCATGCCGGTCATGACGTTGAATTCCGTGTTTGCGGTGCCCGCGGCGTAGTTGGAGACCGCGATGTGCCCACTTACGGCATTCTTCGACGCGCAGACTTTTTTATAGCTCTTAAGGGGGTCGTTCTCTTCGGTATAGGCAAACGGAGCTTCGTCGGAGAGATCCGAAAAAGCCTCACCCATGACGATTATGATATTCGCCATCGGCAGCGGTTCGGCCTGGTCCTGGGAGATCATATTGTGAGCCGGCTCGAAGCCTACGCCTTCTTCGTTCCAGCGCTCGACCTCGGCTTTGTTGTAGCCCTCCGGCTTGTCCACCGGATAGAGGTTCCAGTTATAGAGGAAACAGTAATTGAAGCCCAGAGTCTCGAACTCCAGAGCCACGTTGTAGCGTTCCGGGGTCTCAAAGCGGTAGTAGCGGTCGGTATTTGTGTAATAGTTCGTGACCATGTACGCCAGGACTGCCAGTATAATGACGCAGCTTGCAAAACCTCTTGCAAGGGGGATGCTGAGCAGCGAAGTCTTTCCGTTCCGGGTTTCTGACTGCGCGGCGGGAGCGTCCGTTTCTGCAAGCTTCTTTGCGCGCGCCTTTCTAACGCCCAGATACACCAGCAGAGCTGTAAACAGAAGCGCCGGAAGGAACTTTTCCGGATGCAGCTCCAGGCGGTATTCGCCGACAGCGTCCAGAGCCTCGCGCAGCAGCATCAGGTCTCCGGGCACCAGCGGATCCGCACGGCCTTCGATCTTGAGCAGATTGGCGTAGCTGAGCGCTCCGAAAACGAATGAACTCAGCGCCCCGCCGTAAAATACATTTCTGAACAGAGACGTAAACGCCGCTGTTACGCAGAACACGGGGAACAGATTGACCGCCCAGAGCTTGGGTTGGGCCATAAAGTCCCTGAAAGCCGCGCCAAGACCCGCTGTGCGCATATTCATCTCCAGCAGCAGTATAAGCACGGAAATGACAACTTCCAGCACCGCGGTCAGCAGTTCGTTTACTCTTATTTTTCCGATAATATTCTTTTCCTGTCCGTTCATAACGATTTATTATAACATTCAAACGGGTAAAGAAAAAGCCGGAAGCGGCGCCTCCGGCTTTTGCCAGTTCTGATGTTCTGAAGGCTTATACAGCCCCGTCCTCTTTAAACCTGGCGATCTGCTCCGCCGAGTAGCCGAGTTCGCCGAGTATGGCGTCGTTGTCTTCGCCGAGCAGCGGCGCGGGCTTGATAAGCTCGTCCGGCTCGCCGTGGATCTTGATGGGCGTCCCGGGCATCGTAAAGTCCGCGTCCATGCCGGGCTGATGCACAGTCCAGAGCATATTGCGTTCCTTAAGCTGCGGATGCTCGCAGGCTTCCTTGATGTTCTGAATGCGGCCTACGGGGATCTTGAGGCTTACGAGAAGCTCCTCCATCTCCGCAACGGTCTTCGTCATCGTAAATTCCTCTATCTCCCGCTTAAGATCCGGCAGATAGTTGCAGCTTCTGTGATAGTTGTTGTCGAAGCGCGGATCTTTGTAGAGATAGGACTTGCCGATGGCGTCGCAGAATTCCACGAACATCTTGTCCGTGCCGCAGCCCATTACAAAGTCGCCGTCCTTGGCATGGAAGCTGTCGAACGGGGTGATGGACGGGTCTGCGTTGCCGGCGCGCATCGGGATCTCGCCGGTCACGGTGTAGTCCACGACCAGATTCTCCATTACGGAGAACAGAGCGTCCATCATCGAGATGTCGATGTGGCTGCCCTCTCCGGTCTTTTCCCTCTTGTACAGGGCCATCAGTATGCCTATGCAGAGGAAGGCGCCGGAATAGTTGTCGCCCATGGACGGCCCGATCTTGGTCGGCGGGCTGTCCGGGAATCCGGTGATGCTCATCATGCCGCTCATGGCCTGAGCCACGATGTCGTAGGCAGGGCGGTTTGCCAGCGGCCCGGTCAGTCCAAAGCCGCTTATCGAACCGTAGATTATGCGCGGGTTGATCTCCTTCATCTTCTCGTAAGA
>JAFYFK010000064.1 GCA_017543805.1 Bacillota bacterium
GCCCCGGCGATCCGGGCGTAAGGGTGATAATGGTCGACGACCGCTATGACAGCGGACTTAACTTCGAGACCGGAGGATACTGCACCTGGGAGAACTACGAAAAATTCATAATAAACTCCGGCAATATAGATTACAGCAATCTGGAATACGGCGATCCGGGCTTTTTTGAGAGAGGATTTTTAACAGATTACGGTGACCGTAACGACGGTGTAAGCCTTCGCATGGCTTTGTGCATAGTAATGAACGACGACGGCTGGTACGACGAGGATAACCAGATCCGCTGGCACTACCTGATAGAATTTCTTGATACGACTGATGATTATTATATCTGCTCCGAAGACATTTTCTGCCTCGGGCGCGGACACGGCGGCGATATGAGGGGCGAGATCGCTGAATCGACGCGCTTTGAAGGCCATAATAACGACGGCTGCTTTACAATAAACGGCGACAGGGACAGAGACGGCACAGCCGACGTTACTCTGGGCGGGAAAAACGACTACTGGGACAGCTACGGGCATCTGGAGATCCTGCGTGTATCCTGCTCGGACGTCCATATCAACGGCATTAACTTTACGAATTCCGCGGATTTTACTGTCTACAAACGCTTTAACCAGGCGATGAGCTACTTTGACATAAAGAACATATCCCTTACAGGCTGCAGATTTGAAGCGCTCTGCAACGGGACCGGAAGATGCTTCCTCAATTTCTACAGCCAGTACGGCCATGGCGCCTCCGGTTACGGGCAGTTCGGGGCGTATGACCTCGACGGTTTCTCCGTGTCGGGCTGCACATTCGACGGAGAAGCTCTGGCCGTAATAATGGCTACAGGCGATTCGGATTATATCCGGACCAGTAATATAACGTTCCAGGGCAACAAGATCTATAACGGAATGATCTTCGTCCGCAATACTGACGCCAACACCTGGTATATGTGGGGGCCGTACAGTGAGTACGGAAGTGAAAACAGTGAAGGAACGACCGTAGGCTTCTGTGATTACAATACCATGGAGAACGTCACAGTCAGCGGCAACCGCCTCGAATTCGACGAGGACGCTCCTTACAATTCCAATTTCGACGGAAATTACGGGCAGGTCTTCCATGTCGGCAATGCCAATTCGGGCGCCAGCCACAATACGACGCGGAACGTCCTCTTCCGCTGCAACACTTCCAGGATCGACCAGACATGCGTGGATCTGCATGAGCACCGGCCGCAGGCTTCGATAAGCATAGATAACGCGGGGATAGGCGACAGAGGCGCGGAGATGGGCTTCGACGACGATCTGCTCAACTCTCTGTGCGAGACCTCGCATAACACTATGGAAAACCTCCGTATCTGCTACAACGACCTCGAGCTCCTGCGCTTTGACCTTAAGTGTTCCTCGTATATGTACGGCGGAGCGCCCGGCACAGACAACACTCTTAGAGACGTCAGCATAGATCATAACATCATCAATTCTGTCAACGGGCTGCGTTTAAGCGCAGTCGACGGAGAAAGCGGTTCGGACTATGATTCGGGCGGAACGTTCGAGAACCTTACGGTCTCGGACAACGTGATAACTGCCCGCCGCAAGACCGGCTGGAGCGCCGACAGCGAGATCAACAGCTCCGGCGAACCGGAAGACTACGGCATAAGGATCTTCGGCTCCCAGATCGCCTCTTTCGACATGGAAAGATATGGGCAGTCGGCAAATTATGATTCCCGGGGCATCGAAGAGCCGCTGAGCAACATACAGGCCGGCATAATTACCGTCGCGATACATAATAACGAAGTAAACGGGTTTTCCGGCGGAATCGCGGTCGCGGGAGCCCTCTGCGAAAGGACTCACTACGTTACGGATGTCCACGTTACGGACGTCGACATTTCCGGAAACGCGATCTCAACTGACAGTATAAACAAATATTGCAACGGCGACGGCATACTTGTCGCCGGCGCGATAGACGGCGGAACCGGATGCTCCGTGGACGGCATTTCGATAGGAAACAATTGCATTACCGCGGCTAACGGCGTGGCCGCCGCAGGCTTTTACCTGCGCGGGCAGCGCTGCCGCTGGTGTGCGGACAACAACCGGGTAAACGGGCTGAGCGTACAGGACAACAGTTTTATTTATTCAGATCCGTCAGGCAACGGAGGCTTTCCTATACTCGCAGTCGACGCCATGGCAGGCTGGGATGAAATACCCGCCGCCCTTGGTGACAGCGGCGTGAGCGTAGACGCGGCGGACAATATAGATCTCGGTTTCCCCTGGGACAGCTGGCTGCTCAGCGCTTTCGGCGAGGAGCCGGTCCCGACGACCGGCCTGGAAGCATTAAAAGCCGCGCTGGAGGCGGAAACCGACGGCAATATGGGCGAAGATTCGGTCAATTGGACAGGAGACGGCAGCGAAGGCAATAACAGATACATTTTTATCGGTGAAGGCGACAAAGACGCCCTTCGCGCGGGCGGGCGCCACCGCTTCTACCGCTGCATCGAGACCGAGCCGTCGGACGAGCTGACTCTGAGCTTAAGCGGAAGCGAACTTACGGCAGATTACACGCTGGTAAAAGGGAAATACGTTTTCCTTGCGGCATATAACTCAGATGGAAAGATGCTGGCGGTCTGGAATGCGAATACGGGCCTTTCGAGCTTTACGGTGACCCTGCCTTCGGACACCGCAGAATGCAGAGGATTTATATTTAAAGACGCTTTTGTCCCGCTGCTTATGGAAGTGCTTGCGGCAGGTTCCTGACAGTTTCTTAAAGATCACAATATACGGCGCTTTCCTGTATAGAACGGCCGGTCTTCCGGCCCGAGATCGGAGAGCGTCTTTTTTTCTGTGCGAATACTGCCGTCCGTTTCCCGGACAGCTCTGAAATCAACGAGTTCGGGGTCCCTGAACATTTTATCGTCAAGATCGGCCATTCCGTCTATATCATGTAGACGCGCGTAGACTTCGAGTCTGGTGACCTCGCTGCCGCAGGGGCAGACGCCGGGCAGCTTCCTCGCGAGATCACCGGTCTTATAGCGGATCAGAGGCAGGGCTCCCATACCGACAGTTGTAATGACCAGCTCGCCCGTCTCTCCGTCAGGAAGGACTTTACCGTCCGGTCCGACTATCTCCGCTATAACGCAGTTTTCCCGAAGGTGCATGCCCTCGTGCGCGCTGCAGCAGATGGCTCCGGCCATGCCCATCTCGCGTGATCCGTAATGCGGAAACAGCCTGCTTCCGAGTATCTCCTCGCATGCTTTCTGCACCGACGGAGGGCAGGCGTCCGCGCTTACCAGCGCTTTTCTCAGGCTTCCGCGGCCGTTCGCACGCAGCATGGACAGCAGCGGAACAGGCATAGCGATTATGCTTTCCGGTTTTTCCCGTTCAATAAGGCC
>JAFYFK010000065.1 GCA_017543805.1 Bacillota bacterium
CCGCTATCGGCTGTTTAACAAGCCAGATTCGGCTCAAAATCCCGAATATAATCAGCCGGACCATGCGCCGTCGGCATAGAATTGAGCCAAAGCTTTATATCAATTCATATTTTTCGACTTCGCAGGCAATACCTTTTGTAAATTTAAAAGTTCCATGCGGGAGCGACAACTCCATATAATCATTCATTTTTGAATAGTAACACCTTGAGTGAGACACATATGGTACATTTCGAATCGCGATTCAGCACTTGTCGTAAAACTGTCGTAAACCGATGGTAAAAAAAACGGGAAGCCTTGAATTTCAAGGCGTCCCGGACACTTATACATTAAAGAGGAAATTGACTATGTCTCCGTCTTTCATGACATATTCCTTGCCTTCGGAGCGGACCAGGCCTTTTTCCTTGGCGGCCGGCATGCTGCCGCCGACCTCCATGAACTTGTCGTAGGCTATGGTCTCGGCGCGGATAAATCCCTTTTCGAAATCCGTGTGGATCTTTCCGGCGGCCTGAGGAGCCTTGGTACCCTCACGTATGGTCCAGGCGCGGCATTCGTCAGCGCCGGCTGTAAGGAAGGAAATAAGCCCGAGCAGGCTGTAGGACGCCTTGACCAGCTTGTCCAGGCCGCTTTCGGTAATGCCGAGTTCAGCCAGGAACTCCGCTTTCTCCTCGTCGTCGAGTTCTGCCATCTCCGCCTCGATCTGCGCGCAGATGACTACCATCTGGGAGCCCTCCGCGTCCGCGATGGCTTTTACAGCCTTAAGATACTTATTGCCGCCGAAGTCCGGCTCATTAGCCTCGAGCAGTTCATCCTCGTTGACGTTTGCAACGTAAATAACCGGCTTATACGAGAGCAGACCCAGCTTCTCGACAAATTGCGCGTCCTCGTCTTCAAAACTCATAGAACGGGCGTTTTTGCCCTCTCCGAGCTGTTCATATATCTGCTCCATTATCGCCAGCTCGCCGGCGTGCTCCTTGTTGCCGCCCTTCATGCCGCTCTTGGTCTTTGCGATTCGGCGCTCCAGGATCTCCATATCGGAGAGGATAAGTTCCATGTTGATGGTCTCGATGTCCCGCGCAGGGTCGATCGCGCCGTCGACGTGGACTATGTTGTCGTCCTCAAAGCAGCGTACCACGTGACAAATGGCTTCGACCTCACGGATATGCCCAAGGAACTGGTTGCCGAGACCTTCGCCCTTTGACGCGCCTTTGACCAGGCCGGCGATGTCGCAGAACTCGATAGTTGCGTAGGTAGTCTTCTTCGAATTGTATATCTCGTGCAGCTTCGTGACACGCTCGTCCGGCACTGTCACAATGCCGACGTTGGGTTCTATGGTGCAGAACGGGTAGTTCGCAGCCTCCGCTCCGGCCTTTGTTATCGCGTTAAAAAGAGTGCTTTTCCCGACGTTCGGGAGTCCGACTATGCCAAGTTTCATTTGTTTTCCTCTTCTTCTGTTGTTCCGGGTTCGGTTTCCCCGGCTGTTTCGGGAGCAGCTTCCGCTGCGGCGGTTTTCTTTTCAAAATGTCTTTTGAACGGCACCCACAGTATGAGCGCTCCGACGATGCAGCAGAGGCTTATGACCTGCGCCTGGCGCAGCGGGCCTATCATAAGGCTGTCCGTACGCAGTCCCTCCACAAAGAAACGTTCCGCGGAGTACAGGATAACGTACAGGAGTATCAGCTGGCCGTCGAATTTCTTCTTTCCGCTCTTTTCGAGCCAGAGCAGGAAAAGACAGAGAAGCAGGCACCAGATGGATTCGTAAAGGAAGGTCGGATGTACTGTGTCGCCATCGACGATTATCGCCCAGGGCAGATCCGTGTGACCTCCGTGCGCTTCCTGATTAAAGTAATTGCCCCAGCGGCCTATGGCCTGTCCCAGCGCGATCCCCGGCGCTGCAAGATCCAGGACGGTAAACGGATCGAGTTTCCAGCGGCGCACAAGGAAGATAGCGACGGCAATGGCAACTATAAGCCCGCCGTGGATCGCAAGCCCTCCGGCCCGGATGTTGAGGATCTGGTCCGGGTGCTCACGGTAGAATCCCCATTCAAACAGCACGTAGTACGCCCGCGCGCCGATTATGGACGACGGCAGAGCGTAGAGCAGGATATCCAGATAACGGTCGCTGTTTATACCGTAGCGGGGAGCTCTTGCGCAGGCGACGGCCGATCCGCAGACCATGCCGACGACTATGCAGATGGCATACCACATTATGTCCAGGCCGAATACGGTGAACGCGACACGGTCCGGTTGTCCGAGTATTACTGCAGCCATTAAAGCTCGCGCCTCCCTTCCATCGCCTTGGAGAGAGTGACCTCATCGGCGTACTCGAGGTCTCCGCCTACCGGCAGGCCGTGAGCGATGCGGGTCACTTTTATGCCGGACGGCTTTATGAGCCTTGCGATGTACATGGCCGTGGCCTCGCCCTCGATGTTGGGGTTGGTGGCCAGAATGACTTCCTTAACGTCGTTCTGTTGAAGGCGGACTATGAGGGAGCGTATGTTTATATCCTCGGGACCGACTCCGTCCATTGGAGAGATGACGCCGTTCAGAACATGGTAAAAGCCCTTGAATTCCTTGACGCGCTCCATTGCTGCGACGTCTCTGGGGCTTTCGACCACGCATATGACCGAACCGTCGCGCGAGCTGTCGCTGCAGATCGGACAGGGATCGACGTCAGTAAGGTTTCCGCAGACGGAGCAGTAGCGCATGTTGGCCTTAGCGTCCGTTATGGCGTCCGCAAGCGACCTTGCCTCTTCGGCGGGGAGCGAAAGGATATAATAAGCCAGCCTCTGGGCGCTTTTCCCGCCTATGCCCGGAAGCCTTGAAAGTTCAGATATCAACTTCGCTAATGGTTTAGCGTAATGTTTCATAGCCTGTCAGCAGATCAGAAAAGTCCTCCGGGAAGCCCCATGCTTCCGGTGACCTTGCTCATTTCGGTCTGGGATTTTTCGTCTATGCTGCGCATTGCCTCGTTGGCAGCGGCGATTATCAGATCCTGCA
>JAFYFK010000004.1 GCA_017543805.1 Bacillota bacterium
CGTACTTCGCCCCGGGGAAAGGCCTGCATTACTCCAACACCGGCTATAATCTGCTGGCGCTGCTGGTGGAGCGGCTCTCCGGCGTTCCCTATGAAGAGTTTCTGCAAAAGAATATTTTCGAGCCCGCCGGCATGAGCTCCACCCGCTGCTGCCATATCCGCAGAGACGGCGTTCCGTTTGACAATTACGCTCAGGCGACGGTGTATGATGATGGAAAATGCGTGGCTGACATCGACTCCGCAGAGGAAGGCGACGTAGTTGCCTTTGACGGTCTGAACGGCGATGATTATGTGTATACTAACATCTTTGACATGTTCAAATGGGACAGGGCGCTTCGTGAAGGCAAGGTTCTTACCTTGGAAGAGCAGAAGCTCATGTACACCCCCGGAAAGCTGAGCAACGGCGAGGATGCTGTTTACGATGAGGATGATAGGCTTGGCTACGGCTTCGGCTGGGCTGTTGGCCGTGACGAGGAGCTTGGGCTCGTTGTCAGCCACAGCGGCGGCATGCCGGGCGTCGCTACCTGGTTTGAGCGTTTCATTGACGCGGACAGGGTCCTTGTGATACTCAGCTGCCGGGATTACAGAGACGCCAGAGCGTATTTGGGTTACTGGGAGGGCATGGAAGCGATCGCAAGGGACAAGGAGCCGGGGCCTGTCGTCTCCATCGAGGATCTCGCGATCAAGAACCCGGATAAGTCCAAATGGGAGAGCTTCTGCGGAAAGTATGAGCATCCGGAAGATGCCGATTTCATCATTGACGAGGTCTGGATGCAGGACGGCGAGCTTCACGCCAAGGCCGTGGACGAGGACGGGGATGATATTAGCTTCCGTCTCTATCCCATCGGCGAGAACGAGTTCGGCCGCAAGGGCGGGATGATCAAGCTGAGCTTCGGCGACGGCTGCCTGAAGTTCGAAGATTTCACCTGCAAAAAGCTGTAAAACAAAACGGCAGCAGAATATCTGTGTTATTGTTTTGTGGTAAAAGCTGTGATATAGTGCAAACATAAGAAGGAAATATCTTTTAAAGGAGGTATTCATCATGGATCAGGACAAGGACATAGAAAAACTCAGCGACGAGCAGCTGGATAAGGTCAGCGGAGGCGGTGACGATCCCTATTACTGCGAATGGAGTCCCACCAACAGACACGAATGGGCGGATTATGAAATTGAACCGGGTGTTTTGACTGTGCGCTGCCAATGGTGCTGGTACAGATTATATTAAAAGCACCAGACGGGCGCATACTGCTAACAAAAAAGGCCACCCGACGGGTGGTCTTTTGTATTGACTAAAGCTTGCTGTTTTAACAAAATCTGAAACTGGAAGAATTCTGATCTTCCGATCATTTATTATTAAGACGTTGTATTTGTTTCATTCTCCCAATCAGTCGGGATACAATCGCACGGATCGCCCGCGCTCTTTTGAATATCCCCGGCCTTGTCTTTCCTTTGCGCGGCGGGTATACTGTTTCCAGAAAAGTTGTCGGATGCGCTGCCCCCAGCGCCAGCTGATCGGTTATTAAATGCTTAGGATTTACAAGGCTTCCGGGGCTCAGGACCTGCCGGATATACTTTTTAACGGAATAGCGGAAAGTCTGGAGAACATGCGCAGCGGAAAATCCTCCGCCAGGCGTGTTATTCTTGTCGTCCCGGCGCAGTTTACGCTGAAAGCGGAAGAACTTGCTTTTGAAAAGTTAGGCGGCGACGGCTTTTTTGACCTGCACATAGTTTCCAACAACAAGCTTGCCCAGCAGATAATCAAGGAATGCGGCGGCATGGGACGCACACCCGTTGATACGCTCGGCCGTTCCATGCTGCTCAGGAAGATCGCCAAAGAACTTGCGCCTGAACTGAGCGTGTTTTCGGCTGTCGCGGAAGACGCCGGCTTTCTGGATATGGCCGGCGATTTTATCGTTCAGCTGAAGCAGAACAATGTAAAGGCTGACGATATCCCGGATATAGCCGGAGGATGCGGCGGCCTGCTTGCGCGCAAGCTCTCCGACATGCAGCGCATATGCGAAGCCTACGACCGGGCAATGGAGGGCCGCTTTAACGACTCCGAGGACCTGCGCGCGTATGTTACATCAAAGATCCCCGAGTGCGGCTGGGTCTGCGGCGCGGAATTCTGGTATTATGATTTTTATTCTTTTACGCAGCGCGACGCCGACTTCCTCGGCGGGCTTATACGTTACAGCAAAGGCCTGAATATAGTTCTTATGAGCGGAGATCCTGCCGGCAGGCCGGATCTTTTCGCCGCGTCCGAACGCACTGCCCGGGCACTGGAAGCGCGGGCCCGTGACTGCGGCTCGCAGTGCCGCATCGTTTCAGCGGAAGGCTTTGAACTGCCCCGGCCGGCGGAGCTTAAGCATATCGAAAAGCAGCTTTTCCGCATCCCTCCTGACAAGGCAGGTGCCGCGGCTGACGGAGAGGTCCTAAGGGTCGTAAAATGCGAGTCGCCCGAAGCGCAGGCGGAGGCCATAGCCGTCCGCATTCTGGAACTTGTGCGGGAAAAAGGGCTCAAAGCTCAGGATATCGCCGTGCTTACCAACGATACCGCAGGGCAGGGAGCCGCGATAAAGCGGGCGCTGCAGCAGTACGGCATTCCGTATTTTATGGACGAAAAGCGCAGCGTTCAGCACAGTCCTGCCGTTTCCGCGGTATGCGCGGTGCTCGACATGGAAGCGGACGGATACAGGGCGGACGCGGTCCTTCGCTTCCTTAAATCCGGCTTCTCCGGCATCGTCAGCCCGGATGAGGCTGACGCGTTCGAAAACTATGCGGTGCAGTACCGCGTAAAGGGCAAAAAGTTCCTGGAACCCTTCAGATACGGCAGAAAGGCGCTCGGTGACGGTGTTTTCGACAGCCTTGAGGCTATCCGCAGCCGTTTTGCGGCGCTCGCGAAACCTTTTGACGAGGCCTTCGGCAAGTCGGAGACCGTAAGAGAGCGCAGTGCGGCCTTATATAATTTCCTGAACGATACGCTCCGCATGCCGGACGAACTGGAAAGGCGCGCCGCGGCGCTCGCCGAAGCAGGTTTTGCCGACGCGTCCGAAGAGACCGCGCAGATATGGAACGTCATTGCCGACCTCATGGACCAGGCCTGCGAACTGCTCGGCGGGGAAAAAACTAGCGCGCGGGAATACAGGGACCTGCTCGTTTCCTCGTTCTCGGATATAAAACTCGGACTGCTGCCGCAGGCAGAGGGCAGGGTCCTTGTCGGAACCGTGGACCGCAGCAGGCTGTCAGGGGTCAGGGCGCTGTTTGTCGCGGGGATAAACGACGGCATTCTTCCTTCTGACAGGGATGCCGAGGGCATACTTACCGAGGCTGAACAGGCTGAACTCGAAAAGCGCAGCATAATACTGTCCAAAAGCCGCGAGATCATCCGGCAGGAGGAGCTTCTTTCCGTCTACAGGACCTTCTGCGAGGCGTCGGACTTCCTCTGGCTCGGTTACTGCATGACGAATCCGGAAGGCGAGGACATTAAACCCTCGCCTCTTATAGACCA
>JAFYFK010000066.1 GCA_017543805.1 Bacillota bacterium
ATCTCCGGGGATCTCGGGAAGGTGTATGACAGTTTTGCCGCGAACAGGCTCGCGGGCCATGAAAATGAAATAACATCAGTTATTATCGGATCCGGAATAGAAAGCCTTGGCGATTATGCTTTTCTGGAGTGTCCGTTGCTTCAGGGCGTGACCATGACCAAGTCGGTTGAATCTATAGGCCGGATGTGCTTCAGCGAGGCGTCAGCGCTCGAAACTGTGACTTCCATGGAAGGCGTTAAGGATATAGATTATGCTGCGTTCTATGGATGCGAGAAACTTAAAAACATCGTTCTTCCCGCTGTCGAGACGATAGGAAATCAGGCGTTCTATCACTGCACGTCCCTCGAGAACGCGGTGATCGGCGGAACGGTCAGCGCTCTGTCCAATTATTCTTTTGCAGGCTGCAGTTCAATGAAAACGCTTACATTACCGGAGACTCTGACTGAAATATGCGAAGCCGCCGTCAACGGATGCAGCGCTCTGGAAGATGTCTATTTCGCCGGCACTCAGGAACAGTGGAACAGCGCCGCAGGCGATGCTGAGGCAAAAGCTAATTATCCCATCCATCCCGAGTATTATCCGATAATAACCCTCCACGTCGCTCCTGTCGCCAACGGCACGCTCGGCGGGCGCGTCGGCTGGTGGTTCGACGATTCCGATAAGATCACATTTACCGGCGCGGACTTCCTCGGAACCGGTGAGGCTGTAATGACCGCGACTTATTCTGCCGACGGCCGCATGACCGGCCTTCAGCTCCTTAACCCGACCACCCTGACTCAGACCGTCGCTGACGGCTACGGTTCCGTAAAGATGATGCTGCTCGGTTCCGGACTGGCTCCGGCTACTGAGGCCGCGGGTTTCGAAGCGCCGTAACTTAAATAACATCAGCCTGATGCCGGTGACCCTGGACTCGGAAAACGCCAGGGTCACCGGTTTTCTTATTCTTTGCGATTTATTTCCCCGCTTTAAGGGTTGGTTATGGTATACTAATAAATTGGCTGGGGTCAGCCCTGCCGAAGGTTTGTAAAACAAAAGGAGAATTAAATGCTCGAACTGAAAAATGTCGTCTTCGACGTCGATGACGGCGACCGTTCCAAAGAGATAATCAGCGGTATCGATCTTAAGGTCGACAGCAACAAGTTTGTCGTAATAACAGGGCCCAACGGCGGCGGAAAGTCAACGCTGGCCAAGCTCATCGCGGGAATAGAAAAGCCGACGTCAGGCCAGATCCTGTTCGACGGAGAGGATATTACAAATAAAAGCATAACCGAGCGCGCAAACATGGGCATAAGCTTCGCGTTCCAGCAGCCTGTGCGCTTTAAGGGCATAAAGGTGCTGGATCTTATGCGCATGGCCGCGGGCAAGCGCATCACTACCTTCGAAGCCTGCGATTACCTGTCGGAGGTCGGCCTCTGCGCGGCTGACTACATCAAGCGCGAGGTCAACGCCAGCCTGTCCGGCGGGGAACTCAAGCGCATAGAGATCGCCGGGGTAATGGCGCGCAAGACAAGACTGAGCATTTTTGACGAACCCGAAGCGGGCATCGACCTCTGGAGCTTCCAGAACCTCATCCAGTGCTTCGAAAAGATGCGCTCCGAGATAAAAGACAGCAGCATTATCATCATTTCCCACCAGGAAAGGATACTCGAGATCGCGGACGAGATCGTCGTTCTGGCAAACGGCCGTGTGGATAAGTACGGGCGCAGGGAGGAGATACTGCCTTCACTGGTAGGCACGGATTCCGCAGTCGCGCGCTGCAGCAAAGCCGTTTAGGAGGTCCGCAAGATGCTTACAGATATCCAGAAAAAGATACTCGAAGAAGTCGCGGACCTGCACAGCGTCCCTACAGGCGCTTACAATTTCCGCATTAACGGCCAGAAGGAAGGCCGCAACACCACCGCAAACATCGATATCGTCACCAAGACCGACGTCAGCGGCATAGACATAATCATCAAGCCGGGCACTAAAAAGGAAAGCGTGCACATTCCCGTGGTCATCAGCGAAAGCGGGATGACGGAAACTGTCTACAACGATTTTTATGTGGGCGAGAACAGCGACGTTCTGATCGTCGCCGGCTGCGGTATAGACAACTGCGGCAAGCAGGATTCCGAGCACGACGGCGTGCACCGCTTCCATATCGGAAAGAACGCGCGCGTCCGTTATGTGGAAAAGCACTACGGTTCCGGCGACGGCGCCGGGAAGCGCATCCTGAATCCCAAGACCGAGGTCTACATGGACGAGGGCAGCTACTGCGAGATGGAAATGGTCCAGATAAAGGGCGTGGATTCCACGGAGCGCGACACGGTCTGCGAACTCAAGGCCGGCGCAAAGCTCATAGTCAAGGAGCGCCTCATGACCCACGGCGACCAGCACGCCGTAAGCGGATACAAGTGCCATCTTAACGGCGAAGGCGCGGTCGCGGATGTAGTTTCAAGGTCCGTCGCGAGGGACAGGTCGTATCAGAAATTCGAGGCTGTCATAATCGGAAACGCTCCCTGCAAAGGGCATACCGAGTGCGACGCCATAATCATGGACGACGCGAGGGTCCTGTCGGTCCCGGCGCTCGAGGCCAACAACGTCGACGCCGAGCTGCTGCACGAGGCGGCAATAGGAAAGATCGCCGGCGAACAGCTCATAAAGCTCATGACCTTCGGCCTTTCCGAACAGGAGGCTGAAGAGCAGATAATAAACGGTTTCCTTGGATAAAACAAATTCAGGCGGCCCCATGTGGGACCGCCTTTTTGTTATATTTATTCATTCCTTTTTCCATTTTTATGCTATAATTTACTCGGTATTTATAGTTTACTGGTTTCAATAAAGAAAGGTGACTGTTATGGAAGGATTTATTCAGAAAGCATGGGAGCTGCTTGCTTCTGCCGGCGGCAAGATCCTGCTCGCGCTCGTCGTTTTTATAGTCGGTAAGATCATCATAGGAAAGATTTGCGGACTTCTCGGAAAATTCAAGGGTCTCAGCAAGCTGGATCCGACTGTCCACACATTTGTGCTCAGCTTCGTAAAGATACTGCTCTACGTCGTTCTGGTCGTATCGATCATCGGCATCCTCGGAGTTCCGATGGCTTCTGTCGTCACAGTGCTGGCTTCCGCGGGCGTTGCCGTAGGCCTTGCTCTCCAGGGCGCTCTCAGCAATATCGCGGGCGGAATTATGATCATGATCTTCCGTCCGTTTAACGTAGGGGATTATGTCGGCGCTGCCGGCGGCGAAGGCTTTGTCAAGTCCGTCAACCTCTTCTATACCGTGCTGACGTCCATAGACAATAAGGAGATCACCATTCCAAACGGCGCTCTCATGAACGCCAACGTCACGAACTTCACCAGCGCTCCTCTGCGCAGAGTCGATATCGACTTTGCCTGCGCCAAGGGCGAGGACATCGACATGATCCAGAACACCATGCTCGACGTCATGAACGGCAACGCAAAGGTCCTCAAGGATCCTGCTCCGTTCGCGCGCATCAACGGCGGGGACGACAAGTCCATGAAGTTCACTCTCAGAGCGTGGTGCAAGAGCTCTGATTACTGGGATGTATACTTCGATATGCAGCACGACATAGTAGCGGCTCTCGGAAAAGCAGGCGTC
>JAFYFK010000067.1 GCA_017543805.1 Bacillota bacterium
CCGGTCTTGCCGACATTGCCCATGCTTCCGGTGTTTTTGACCCCGATGCGGGCGTTCGCCACGCGTGCTACGTCCCCGCCCTCCTCGTCGACAGCGATAAACGGCGGGATAAAGAAGGTTTCGGGTATGGCTTCGGAGCCCTCATCTGACTCGGTCCCGACAAAAGGCATATTATACTGCGCCGGCATCGACAGTTCGGCGGTCAGGTTCTTAAGCTGCGCTTCGGTATGGATGTCATCCGCAAACAGTATGTACCCTCCGACCCTGCCCTTGTATTCACCTGCAAGATGCGGCCGCACGATAAACAGCTGCAGGATCTTGTCTTCCAGACTCATCGCGGCTATCTGTTCCTTCAGTTCCGCGTCGGGATCGGGTTCCGGCCCGGGTTCTGTAACATCCGCGGCCACCGGATCCTCCGCCCCTCCGGGCATTGCATCCGGCACGGAAGCATCCGCCTCTGCAGGCTGCACGGGCACAGGGGTATCAGTCGTCTTTCCGCACGCGGAAAACAGCATCGCAATTACCAGTATAAACGCCAGCAAAGCGGCGGCTTTTTTCCCTCTTCCGGTCTTCAACAAAGTGCCTTTCATAATGACGTTGCTTATTGTACCACAAATGATTGACCTGATTCCATTTTTCCTATATAGTTATTTTGCGGGTTAACACGGGCCGCCGGAGAGATCCTCTGTCAGAAACTAAAGCAGAAGAGATTTGCAGATTAAACGCAGATCTCTTTTTTGTTGGCACAACAACGTTGACATTATATAAATTATATAATATTATGGAGTCGCAAATGAACGGTCCTGAAATAGTAAAGCTGCTTCAGCGCAAAGGCTGGAAAATCGATCGGGTCAATGGCAGTCACTTTGTCATGAAAAAAGAAAATGAAACTGAAGTGATTCCTGTTCATGGAAAAAAAGATCTTCCCAAAGGGCTTTGGGAAAGTATAAGAAAACGTAGAAATCTTTAAAGGAGGAGTCTGAGATGTTGAGCGTCTATCCCGCTATAGTGCACGAAGAAGACGGAGTCTGGATCGAGTTTCCGGATCTTGAAGGTTGTCAGAGCTGTGCGGAAACCCTGGAAGAAGCCATGAAGCTTGCCCAGGAAGCGTTGGGTTTGTATCTGGCAAGCCTCGCAGACAGAAAACTGACAATCCCGCCGGCGTCCAGGCTTTCCGAAATATCCTGCAGCGGCGCGCAGACTTCGTATATTGCAGTAGATCTCAATTTATACAGAAAAAAGACAAGGGCTGTAAAACGCATGGTCTCACTTCCCGAGTGGATGGCAGAAGAAGCAGATGACCGTAACTGGAGCCTTTCGAAAACACTGCAGGCCGCAATAGAAGCTAAGCTTGAGATGGCATAGACCGGTTTGATTCTTTTGTATTTTCAAATTTGCGCTTACAGAGTATTTATTGCTGTTCCGCGGTATAATAAAGGTACTTTAGGAGGGACATAAATGAAAAAGCATTTATATATCATAATATCGATAATTCTTGTACTGGCGCTTGCGCTGTCGGCCTGCGGAAAGAGCGCCGGGCCGCAGAATAATACCGCGCAGAGCCCTGAACCTGCGCAGACTCAGCCGAAGGATCCGGAACCGGCTGTGACGGAGCCCGTGCAGCCGGAGCAGCCCGCTGAACCTGAACCGGCAGTTGCCGGAACGGGAGAACCGGGAAAGGACCCCGGCAGCGGTGAGCCCACGCAGGACGATCTGGCCCGCCGGCAGGCATATATCGAAGCGGTACAGTACTTTGTCGATATGGGAGAGCTCCCTGACGGCAACAGCGTCTACTACGAAGATATGGGCGACGAGAAAGATCAGTACGCGATCTTCGACGTTGACAGCGACGGCCGCGAGGAGCTGATCCTGTATATTTCCGAGACCATAATGGCAAGCTGCTGCCTGCAGGTATATGAATACGACATCGAAAGCGGCGAAATGCGCTGCGAGATGGGCGGATTCCCCTACGACGTCCATTTCCTCAGGAACGGCTTAGCAAAGACCGGCATGTCCCACGGGACCGGCGGCGAGCGCGACGACTTCTGGCCTTACGATTTCTATAAATATGACCCGGAAGCGGACTTTTTCTTCTCTGACGGCTTTGTTTACCAGTGGGACGGAAACATCCGTCCGGATATGTACGGGGAGCCCTTCCCGGAGGACGTCGACAAGGACGGAAACAAGGTCGTCTATACTGTTACCGTGCTAAACAAGCAGGAAACCGGAGACTATATAGACGATGACGCCTATAAGGCCTGGTATGATGAATACTTTGAAGGCGCGGAAGACTTTGAGATCCCCTGGGACACCATGGACAAATTCATCCACCCCAACGGCGACCCGATGCCGGAAGCTGAACCTGTCGGTTAAAAAGCATGAAGAAAACAGCATTTAAAGCCGCAGCCCTTCTGCTGGCCGCGGCGGCATTCTTTAAATTCATAATGGCCGGATACGGATTTCTGGCGCTGGTGCTCTGCGCGTTCGCGGCGGCCGCAGTTTTGCTTGCCGTGCTTCCGCTTAAGCTGAAAAAGATCCTCTGCGTGCTTATGGCGCTCTGGTTTATAGTGTTCCTTGCCGCTGAGATCTGTGTCATCCGGGACTCCGAAGGGCAGAACAACGCCGAAGCCGATTATCTGATAGTCCTCGGCGCTAAGGTCAACGGAACGGTCCCGTCCAAATCCCTAAAATACAGGCTGGACACCGCCATTAGGTACCTTGACGCCCACCCGGACTGCAAAGCCGTGCTCAGCGGCGGCCAGGGAGCCGACGAGGCGATGTCTGAAGCGGAGTGCATGTACCGCTGGCTCGCGAACCAG
>JAFYFK010000068.1 GCA_017543805.1 Bacillota bacterium
GGATTCACTTTGTCTTCTTCATATTTTATGCCTGCTCAGATTCGAGATCGGCTTCGGTCTGAGCGCGCTCCATCTTAACCATAAGATCCGCGGCGCGGAGGCCGACGCGGACGCGGAGTGGGTAAAAGAACTCTGCGGGCTTCTCTGTGTTCCTCTTGCGGTCTATGAGCGGGACATCCCCGCCATGGCAAAAGAGCTCGGAATCACGGAAGAGGACGCCGGAAGGCGCGTCCGCCACGAGCTTCTTAAGGCCGAAGCCGAAAAGACCGGCGCGAAGGTGGCGCTGGCCCATAACCGCGACGACCAGGCGGAGACTGTCCTTCTGCGGATACTCCGCGGGACCGGGGTCCACGGCCTCGGGGCGATGGAATATGAGCGCGCCGACGGACTCATCCGCCCGCTGCTTGACACCCCGCGCAGTGAAGTGGAAAGATACTGCAGGGATAACGGCCTTGCGCCGCGCATTGACAGCAGCAACGCCGAAACGGATTACCTGAGGAACCGCGTACGTCTCGAACTGCTGCCTCAGCTTGAAGCGTATAATCCAAATATCAAAGAGTCTCTTGTCCGTCTGGCTTCGGCAGCCCGGGAAGATGACGCCTGTCTGTCCGCGATGGCGGAAGAATGGACCGAACGGCATTTCAGGGACGGCGCGATTTCCGTTAAAGACCTCAGGGAGCTTTATCCTGCGCTCTTCCCGCGGGTCGTTATGCTCGCTTTTAAAAAGATCGGACTCGTGTCCGACATCTCATCTGTCCATATCGAAGCCCTCCGCGCTTCTGTTTTTAAGCAGGAAGGCAACAAGACCATCGAATTCCCGAGGGGCTTTGAGGCCTACAAACGCGCGGGTCTTGTCCATTTCCGCCGTTCTTCGGACTGCTGATTGTGAAATCTCTGAGAAGTTTGTTCTCCGCGGCATATCACAACTTGTAATTCTGTCTTTCTTGTGCTAATATATACGAATAAATTGACAAAAATATTGTGCGAACCACAAAATTTTACTGAAATTTCGGAGGATATTTGTAGTTGAACAACAATAATAATAGACGGCCGGGCTTCTTCGGAGGCTTCGGACTGTATCTTTTGCTTTTTGTAATAGCAATCGCGCTCTTTTCCGCCTATCAGGGCAACAACTTCGGAGGCGCCGGAGAGATCAAGGAACTTGAATTCTCTGACTTTGTAACACAGCTTCAGAACGAAAACGTCGCCAGCGTAAAAATAACCGAAGGCACCCGCAGTTACGAGGGCTCGCTTAAGGACGGCACAAAATTCGCCGCCTACGCGCCGACGGCTTACGATATGGCGCTCGTCAGCGAGGAATACATCATTCCGCAGTCAGCCAACGGGCTCAAGGTGCAGAGCGTCAAACCTTCCGCCTGGGCAGGGCTTCTGAGCTGGCTTCCGACCATACTGATGATAGGCCTTATGATCTTCTTCTGGGTGTCCTTTATGGGACGCGGAGGCGGAGACGGCCGGAACGTAATGAATTTTGGACGCAGCCGCGCCCGCATGGTCAAAGACGGCGAAAAGAAAGTCACATTTGACGACGTCGCAGGCCTGGAAGAGGAAAAGGCGGAGCTCCAGGAGGTCGTGGACTTCCTCAAGAACCCGCAGAAATACACCGAACTCGGCGCCCGCATCCCCAAGGGCATGCTGCTGGTAGGCCCTCCGGGAACCGGAAAGACCTTTATTTCCAAGGCCGTTGCGGGCGAAGCCGGCGTGCCGTTCTTCTCCATCAGCGGTTCGGATTTCGTTGAAATGTTTGTAGGTGTCGGCGCGTCCCGCGTCAGAGACCTGTTCAGCGACGCAAAAAAGAACGCCCCCTGCATCGTATTCATAGACGAGATCGACGCCGTGGGCCGCAGAAGAGGCGCCGGAATAGGCGGCGGCAACGATGAGCGCGAGCAGACACTCAACCAGCTGCTCGTTGAGCTCGACGGCTTCGGCGTCAACGAAGGCATAATAGTGCTCGCCGCGACAAACCGTCCCGACGTCCTCGACCCGGCTATCTTAAGGCCCGGCCGTTTCGACCGCCAGATTATGATCGGCCGTCCGGACGTAAAGGGGAGAGAGGCTGTCTTCAAGGTCTACGCAAAGGGCAAGCCGCTCGACGAGGACATCGACATGAAGACCCTCGCCAAGAGGACTCCGGGCTTTACCCCGGCTGACATCGAAAACACCATGAACGAGGCCGCGCTGCTCACCGCAAGGCGCAACGGCAGCACCATCCACATGGACGATATAGAAGAAGCGATAACCCGCGTTCTGGCAGGCCCCGAAAAGAAGAGCCGCGTCATCTCCGACAAGGAAAGGAAGCTGACCGCTTACCACGAAGCCGGCCACGCGGTAGTCGCCAGGGCTATCCCGGGCAACGATCCTGTCCACCAGATAACGATAATGCCGCGCGGAATGGCGGGCGGCTTTACAGAGACCCTCCCGACCGAGGACCGCTGGTACATAACCAAGACCGACATGCAGAACGAGATCATGCATCTGCTCGGCGGCCGCATAGCGGAATCCATCGTGCTCGGGGACATCAGCACCGGCGCCAGCAACGATCTTGAGCGCGCCACAAAGACCGCTCACGACATGGTCACCAAGTACGGCATGAGCGAGGCGATAGGGCCTATCAACTACAGCGACAACGACGAGGTATTCCTCGGGCGCGACTTTACGTCCAAGCAGAATTTCTCCGAGGAGCTTGCGGCCAAGATCGACAAGGAGGTCCGCTCCATTATCGACGACGCCTACGCCAAGGCCGAAAACATACTCACCGAGCACCGCGCGGAGCTCGACCGCGTAGCGCAGGCCCTGCTCGAGATGGAGACCATCGACGGCGAGGAATTCGAAGCCCTCTATACCAACAGCAGAACGCTCGAGGAGATCAAGACAGAGAGCGAGACCGCCGCGAAGGCCCGCAAGGAGAAAGAAGAAAAAGAAGCCGAAGAGGCTGAGAAGAGAAGGGCTGAAGAGCGCCAGAAGCAGATCGAGTCCGGCATTATCCCTCCGCACGGAAGGCGCGTCGCCGTAATGGACAAGGACGGAAAGATCCACATCATCGATCCGGACGCGCAGCCTAAAAAGCCCAAAAAACTGGAGGATTTCGCGGCTGAGGAGGAACAGGCCGAAGATGCCGTTCCCGGAGAGAACGCGGAACCCGAAGAACCTGAAGAACCGGAAGAACCCGAAGAACCGGAAGAACCCGAAGAACCGGAAGAACCCGAAGAACCTGAAGAGCCAGGGGAAGACAGATAAGCCATGAACGATTCCGGACGCTTCAGCGAGCTCATATACAACAGCATATTCCATCTGCTGAACTTCGAAAAGTACAGCAGTTTCCAGATGGCAGCGCGCGAAGCCGCCATCAGCAACAACTTCCAGCTGGTGCTGATGACGGAGGACTTTAACGTTGTCTTTTCAGTAGAGACCCGTCACACGACCTCCATCGAAAACGCCGTCAGGCTCTGGCTGGAGCAGGATCTCGGCACCGAGGAGAAGAACACCAAGCTCGACGTCGACGGCGTCATCACCTACTGGGGCCCGATCGGCATCAGCGGGGTCAAATATTATCTGATGCTCGTCGACAACGAGCGCAACTTCAGCCAGGACGACATAGTCAAGCTCGCGGAGATAATCGAGCTTGCCATAGGCATGTGGAATTACCGCCCGGAGCGCGACCCTGCCGCGGAGCTGATCCGTTCCTTAAGGCGCGGAAACAGGGCTCTTGCGTATACCCTGCTCGACGAGCTCGGCGTGCACGAGAGTGACTGCAGAGGCGTCTTTTTTATACAGGGGCTGAGCAAGAGCGGCGCCCTGAGCGCCATTGCCGCGTTCGAGAAGGAATACGGACTTCAGACCGTCAAGGCGCACGAGGGCGAGGAGCTTGCGGGCATACTGCTGGCTCCGCAGAAGAACAGAAAGTCCCCCGGAGCAGCGGAATGGAACGCGCTCGCTGGAATCACCGCCCAGTACGGCGCGGACAGGCTGTTCCACCTGGAAGGGACAGGCGGGATCGAAGGCATGTGTTCCGCGTTCAAGCTCATAAACGAGACCGAAGCCTTTGCCGGGATAGTCTTCCCGAGAGTCAAAGCCTTCGGCAGATTTGAGCTGGTCGTGGTGGAGAACTGCGTAAACCTCTGCATGACCAACGACGCCATTAAAAAGGATTACACGGAGCTGCTGAAGCCTTTCAGCAGGCCCGGGGATCAGAAGAACCGCCAGCTGGCGGACACCCTTGCGGTATTTATACTAGATTCCGGCTTTTCCGCGGCCGGGACAGCCGAGATACTGGGCGTGCACGTAAACACCGTGCAGTACAGGCTCAAGAGGATACGCGAGATCCTCGGTGCGGAGAATTTCGACCCGGCGATGACTGCCAGCCTCATGACCGCGCTCGCTGTATCGCGCA
>JAFYFK010000069.1 GCA_017543805.1 Bacillota bacterium
AGTTTGTATAAATGCGGGGCAAATTTCGGAAAAGGGGGTCAGCATGGCCAGTAAGAAGCCCTGGAACAAGAGAAAGTGGGCCAAGGTCATAACTGAAAACTGCAAAAGCGTGGGAACATACCGTGAATCTTTTGTGCCTGTGATCGACTCGCTGGCCGGGATCCTCGAAAACCGGGACAAGGCGCTCGAGACTTTTGAGCAGTCTGGCGGAAACATTCTGGTCAAGCACACAAACAAGAGCGGCGCGACAAACATCGAGCAGAATCCGGCGCTCCGGATGGCGAACGACCTCAACCGCGACGCGCTGGCCTACTGGCGAGACCTCGGCCTGACACCGGCCGGGCTCAAGAAGATAAACGAAGCCGCTTTAAAGCCGCAAAAGCGGAACGCTCTGACGGAGGCTCTTAAAGACCTTGGCGGCTAAAGCAAAATCCTACAAACAGATTGCGCTGACCTATGCTGAAAACTGTGCGAATGGCAAGATAATATGCGGCAAAGAAAGAAAGCTTGCTGCTGAACGATTTCTTCACGACTTAGAACGACCTGATCTGGAGCTGCACACCAAGGAGCCGGACTTTGTGATCGGCATCATCGAACGGATGATAGTGCACCACCAGGGCGAGAGCATCGACGGCGAGAGCCTTGTCGGAAAGCCTCTGCTGCTGGAGCCCTTCCAGATCTTTTGCATATATAACATGATCGGTTTCTTTTACAAAGGAACCACCGAACGCCGATATAAAGAGGCGTTTATTTTTATCCCGAGGAAAAACGGGAAGACTTTGTTCATCGGCGGCCTTGCTTTTGGTCTTGCTTTGCTGGATAGGAAGAGCGGGTCGAAGATATATATCACTTCTGCTTCCATGAAGCAGGCGCTCGAAGCCTTCGAGGACATTCTTTATTCGCTGAAATACAGAAAAGTCGAGGACGGCTTCGTTATAAAAAACAATTACGCGGAACATTCCATCCATTGCGAGTTTCAGGACGACGAGGGCGAGCCAAGCGGCTCGATCGACATCATCGCCCTGGCTGCGAATCCGGACGCGCAGGATTCATTCAACTGCAACATCGCTATTGCGGACGAGATCCATGCCTTTAAAAAGGCGGCGCAGTACAACCGGTTCAAGGAAGCAATGAAGGCTTACACCAACAAGCTGATGATCGGCATCACGACCGCGGGCGACAACGTCAACAGCTTCGGCTATCAGCGCCTCGAATACGCGCTGAAGGTTATCGACGGCACCGTCAAGGACGACAGCCTCTTCGTGTTTATAAGCCGAGCTGACCAGGATTCGAACGGCTTCGTCGACTACACGGCCCCGATCCAGCACCAGAAGGCGAATCCGAACTACGGCGTGACCATAAGGCCAGCGGACATTATGAATGACGCCATCCAGGCGCAGAACGACCCGCAGCAGCGGAAGGACTTCCTCAGCCGCTCGCTCAACATCTACACGTCGGCAATGCGGTCCTACTTCGACATTGAAGAGTTCCGGCGCAGCGACGCCAATTATGACTGGAAGCTGGAGCAGCTGGCCAAGCTGCCGATCAAGTGGTTCGGCGGCGCAGACATGTCGAAGCTGCACGATCTGACGGCCTCGGCGCTCTTCGGGAACTATAAAGGCACGGACATCATCATCACACACGCCTTCTTCCCGATAGTGGCGGCGCACCAGAAGGCCGAAGAGGACGGGATCCCGCTTTTCGGATGGGCTGACGACGGCTGGCTGACTATGAGCAACAGCCCGACAGTGAACCATGCGGAAGTCGTCAACTGGTTTGTTGATATGCGCAAGCGCGGCTTTAAGATCGCCGAGGTCGGACACGACCGCAAGTTCTGCCGAGAATACTTTATCGGCATGAAGGACGCGGGCTTCCGGGTCGTGGATCAGCCGCAGTATTACTATAAAAAATCCGAAGGCTTCCGGCGCATCGAGGAATCCGCCAAGAACGGAAAGCTCTATTACATGCACTCGGACGCTTACGAATATTGTGTGTCGAACGTGTCGGCCATCGAGAAGACGGACGACATGATCCAATATGAAAAAGTGAGACAGACGCAGAGAATCGACCTTTTTGACGCGTCTGTTTTTGCTTGCATCCGGTTCCTGGAGAACATGGAGAAGAGTAACAAGGCAAAGAAGTGGTTCGGAGAATGAGCAAGAAGAAGAAAAACAGAGCGAACTGTAAAGGAAACGGCGCAGCCGGAGGTGCCGGCAAGGGCCTGAACCCTTCCGTCGCGTGGTTTATGAACGACGGAGACCTGTGCGTCCCCGGTTACACGTCACTCGACCAGAATCCGGAGATCATGGCAGCGTGCCATTTTGTGGCGCAGCTGCTGGCTTCGGCAACCATCCATCTGATGAACAACACGGACGAGGGCGACAGGCGCATCGTCAACGAGCTGTCCAGAAAGATCGACATCGACCCGATGCCGAACATGACAAGGTCCGTGTGGATGGAAGCCATCTTAATGACATTGCAGCTTTACGGTTCCGGCAACGCGGTCGTTGTCCCGCATACTTGGGGCGGCCTCCTGCAGAGTCTGGAGCCGATAGCAGCGTCGCGTGTATCTTTCCTTCCGGAAGGGTATCGCGATTATAAAGTCCTTATCGACGGGAAGGAACGGTCCCCGGAGAGCGTCCTTCACTTCCGGATGAATCCAGACCCGCTTTATTTGTGGAAGGGCCGCGGCATCACCGTCAACCTTAAGGACATTGCCTTCAACCTGAAGCAGGCATCTGCGACAGAGAAGGCGTTTATGAGTTCTGAATATAAGCCCTCGATCATCGTCAAGATCGACTCAATGACGGACGAATTTTCGAGCCCAGAGGGACGCCAGAAACTGCTGGACAGCTACGTCAAACCGGCAAGGACTGGCGAGCCCTGGCTTATTCCCGCGGAGCAGTTCGACGTCGTGCAGGTGAAGCCGCTGACGCTGGCCGACCTGGCGATCAGCGACACCGTGGAGCTCGACAAGCGCACCGTGGCAGCCGTGACCGGCGTTCCTTCGTGGGTCGTCGGCGTCGGGTCCTACAACAAGGACGAATGGAACACGTTTATAAACACGCGCATCATGCCGCTCGCGAAGAACATCGCGGCGGAAATGACTCGGAAGCTGATAGATAATCCGCGATGGTATCTGTCCTTCAATGTCTGGTCTTTGATGGACTTCGACCTGAAGACCGTTTCGGACGTTCTTCTTGCCGGATCGGACCGCGGCTTCGTCAACGGCGACGAGTGGCGTGACCGGGTGCATCTGGACCCGGCCGGGCTGGACGAGTTCCGCGTCCTCGAAAACTATATTCCGGCTGACATGGCCGGACAGCAGAGCAAGCTGGTGGGTAACACATGAAGATAAAACTTACTTGTCCATGGGCGAAGCACGACGACAAGATGCGGATCATCTGCATCAAGCGCGGCGGGCTTTGCGGGAATCAATATTTCAGGAGCTGTAAAGGCTGGTGGGCGCTGACCGACAGGGCGGCGGACTGTCCGGTCAGGAGGTATGAAAATGGATAAAACCAAAATGCGGCAGGTCCGCATGATCGAAGAAAAATTTACAACGCGTGAAGACGGCGAAGACCTCATCATTGAAGGTTATTTCGCCGTTTTTAATAGCAATTACGACATCGCTCCGGGCATGAGCGAAAGCATTGCACCGGGCGCTTTCCGTAATTGCCTCGGAAACGACATCAGGGCTCTGATAAATCACGACACGACCCTTGTCCTCGGAAGGAATACGGCTCACACGCTTGAGCTGCGCGAAGACGAGCACGGACTGTGGGGGCGCATCACCGTCAATCCGAAAGACAGTGACGCGCTGAACGCATACGAGCGAGTCAAGCGCGGCGATGTGTCCGGATGCTCTTTCGGCTTCGAGATCGTCAGCCAGGAAACCGACTTCCGCGACGACGGCTCGATCCACTGGACGCTGACCGAAGTCAATTTATTCGAGGTCTCCGTTTGCACGTTCCCGGCATACGAAGAAACCAACATCGCAGCCAGAAGCGCCGAGCTCGCAGCCATCAAGGCCCGGAGCTTTGAAGCCTGGCGCGAAAAAATGAAAGGAAGGCTCAACAATGGCAATTAAAGCAATTCTCCTCGGCAAGAAGCTGAGAGATGCCAAAGCAAAGCTCGAAGCGCTTAAAGCCAAAGACGCCGACTTCGAAGCACGCGAGGCTTTCCTCGCTCAGGCTCTTGAGGAAATGACCGAAGAGAGCACCGAGGAAGAGCGCGCCGCTGTCGAAGAGGACGTTAATGCTCTGGAGGCAGAGCAGAAGGCTCACAACGACGCAAAGGCCGAGCTCGAAAGAACCATCGAAGGTCTTGAAAAGGACCTTGCAGCTGAAGAGGCTGCTCAGAACACCGACCCGTCCCCGGAAGTTCCGGCGGAGGAAGAACAGAGAAAGGAAACAAAGAATATGAACACCAGAGACAAGATCTTCGCCAAAATGTCCGTGCAGGAACGCACGGCACTTTTCGAGCGGGAAGACGTCAAGGCATTTCTTGCCGAAACCCGCAGCTGCATCAGGGAAAAGAGAGCGCTGACTAATGTTGGCCTTACCATCCCGACAGTGCTGCTTCCCCTGCTCCGCGAAAACGTGTTTGAGTATTCCAAGCTCTATAAGCACGTTTCCGTTTCTCCGGTAAACGGAGAAGGCCGCGTAGTAATCCAGGGCACCATTGCCGAAGCCGTATGGACTGACTGCTGCGCAAATCTCAACGAGCTCGACCTGGGCTTCAATGATATGGAAATGGGCTGCTGGAGAGTCGGCGGATTCTATGCTATTTGCAATGCAAATATCGAAGATTCCGACATCGACCTTGCAGCTGAAATCATTGTCGCGCTCGGTCAGGGAATCGGACTTGCCCTTGACAAGGCTATTCTGTACGGCACCGGAACCAGAATGCCGCTCGGTGTTATCACCAGGCTTGTCCAGACTTCCCAGCCTGCCGGATACCCGGCGACTGCAAGGCCCTGGGTAGATCTCCACACCTCAAACGTAAAGACCATCGCAAGCACCGTAACCGGCATAGACCTTTTCAGAGCCCTGGTTATTGACTTTGCGGCAGCAAAGGGCAAATACAGCCGCGGTCAGAAGGTCTTTGCCATGAATGAGACAACTTATGCCAAGATAACTGCCGCAGCCATGAGCGTAGACGCTGCCGGCGCAATCGTTGCAGGCGTAAACGGAAGAATGCCGGTAGTCGGCGGAATTATCGAAGTTCTGGACTTCATCCAGGACGACGTAATCTTCGCAGGTTATTTCGATCTTTACAAGCTCGCAGAAAGAGGCGGTCAGCAGTTCGCATCCAGCGAGCACGTCAAGTTCCTGCAGGATCAGACCGTCTTCAAGGGAACTGCCCGTTATGACGGCGGCCCGGCAATCGCCGAGGGCTTTGTCGTTATCGGTATCGACGGAGCTACTCCGAGCGCTTCCATGTCCTTCCCCGGCGACGGCGCCAACACCGCAAGCGATATACTGCTGACTTCGACCGCCAGCGTTGCAGTCGGCGCTACCCTTGCGCTTGTTCCGACGCTCCTCCCGCTCGGTACCACCACCGAGATTACTTGGAGCTCCGGCACCGAGGCAAAGGCGACCGTCTCCACCTCCGGCGTCGTTACCGGTGTTGCAACCGGTTCTTCGGTCATTACCGCGAAGCTTGCCAACGGCAAGACTGCGACCTGCACCGTAACGGTCACTTCAGCATAGTCTGACGGAGGTTTTTATGGAAAGCATCCTTGCAATTTTAAAAATAGACCTGCAGATCAGCGTCGGCGATTATGACGATTATCTGCAGCAGATAATCGATGCAGCCGTCGGTTTCATAGAAACAGAAGGCATAAAAGTCGACTTTAGTAATCTGCAGGATGCTTATCTTGTGGAAAT
>JAFYFK010000005.1 GCA_017543805.1 Bacillota bacterium
ATAATAATAACTAAGGAATAATTCAGCGCGTGTGCGGACGGCGTGCCCGGATGCGGCGGTATTCCCTGATCGTAAGTTTTCCGGAGGTTTGTAATGGCCAATATTCTGTTCAACGTTTTCGGGGTCAAAAAGCTCGGGGCTGATATAAAGCTGCGCGTAGCCGCGGCGTCGCTCGGATATGACGAGAAGGAATGCATCATAACCACGAATTCCTTCGTCCTGCAGGTCGCGGCGGATTCGTACCGCGTGAGCTTCGTCGCAGGCAGCAAGGAGACGAGGCGCGAGGGCGTCATAGAGTTCACCCTCGAAGATCAGCAGACCGCGGTCATAGATCTGAGCGTGAATTCCAAGGGCGAGATACTCGACTGGAAATACGCCGTGCACGGAGCTGTCGGAGCGCAGAAGGACGGAAGCGGAAAGCCGTCCGGCCAGGATAAAACGATCGGGGACGGCAAGGACAAGAAGAAACGCAAGATAGGCTTCGTGGGGAAGATGTGGATAGTCTTCTTCGCGGCTGTCATCATAGTCGCGATCGTATATGCGGTCGCGGCGGCGTCGGTCGGAGGCGGTTCGGCGCAGGCCCCTGCGGCAGCGCAGACTCTCTGCGGCGCCGTGCGGTCCCTCGCCGTTGATTTGAGCTCCGCTGTTAATGTATAATCGGGATATGGAAACGAATAAGCTTGAACAACAGAACGCCGGGTCCGCTGAAAAGCCGGTCGAAGAGATGAGCGAGCGCGAGCTCCTCATGGAACTCGTCACGGAAAAGCGCAGGCAGGATAAGGCCCGCGTCGTGAAATACGCGGTACTGGCAGCCGTCATCATTGCGATAGCTGTCCTTGCGATCATTTATGTGCCGAAGATCGTCAACGCCTACAAGGCTCTCATGGAGACCTACAGCCAGGTCCAGGAGCTTTCTGTCGAGGCGGAAGACGCGCTCGGCCAGGTCGAGGGAGCCGTCGAGAAGGCCCACGAGACCATGGACAACATCAACGATACGCTGAACAACAAGCTCAACCCCGCTATCGATTCATACAATTCACTGCGCGATGCCGCTGCGCAAAAGCTGCAGGAGGCGTCGGAGACCATAGGCACTATCACGGAGACCCTGAGGAACTTCTTCACGTTCAGATGAGCCCGGAAGACTCAGGGGCAGCAAAGGCGAAGCATCGACGCTTCGGAAAGGGAACACATGCGCTATAAAGTATTCGGAAAGACCGGAATGAAGGTGTCCGTCATGACCCTGGGTACCTGGGGAATGGGCGGAGTAGGCTGGGACAACTACGACGAGGCGACCAAAGTCGACGCGATCAAGGCGGCCTTCGACTGCGGCATCAACTTCATCGATACCGCTCCAGCTTACAACAACGGAGCCGCGGAGCGCTTCCTCGGCAAGACCCTCAAGCAGCTGGGCATACGCAACGAGCTCTTCATCTCGACCAAGTGCGGCAACTTCTTCGTGGACGGCAGTACCTACGTGCGCAACGGCCACCGCGACGCCGTGATCGGCCAGGTCGAAGACTCTCTGAGGAACATCCAGACCGACCACATCGACCTGATGCTCATACACTGGCCCGACGTGAACACCCCGTTCGAGGAGACCATCGGAGCGCTGAACGACCTCAAGCGCGACGGCAAGATCCTCAACATCGGCGTCTCGAACTTCAGCAAGGAGCAGATCCAGGACGCCGGGCAGTACGGCGAGATCGGAGCCTTCCAGCCGCAGTATTCGATGGTCAACCGCGACAGCGAGGAGCTCATCAGGTGGGCGGCTTCCGAGGGCATGGGCGTGATGACTTACGGTTCGCTCGGCGGAGGTATACTCACAGGCGTGCACCGCGAGCTGAAGGAGTTCGCTCCGACAGACAGCCGCAACCGTTTCTACAAGCACTTCCATGAACCGATGTTCTCGAAGGTGCAGGAGCTGCTGAAGGTAATGGACAAGGTGTCATCCGAAAACGGCGGAATGCCGCTCTCTCAGATAGCGCTCAACTGGTCCGTGCAGAAAGACTTCGTCTCGACCTGCATAGTCGGAGCGCAGACCCGCGCGAAGGTGGAGGAGAACGCCGCTGCCTTCGACCGCGAGCTCGATGCCTCTGCGATAGCCACTCTCGACGCGGCGATAGCGAAACTCGACGAATAAAAGATGAAACGGCGGCCCATGCGGCCGCCGTCTTTGCATCGTATGGAAACAATAAAACGCACAATTTCATTACTTCTCGCGCTGTGCCTCCTGGCCGCTCTTTGCGGCTGCGGCGCGGCGAAAAAAGAGGTCCCCGCGGAGGAACCTGCCGAAGATACGTATAATATCATCACGACAGAAACGGTGAAAGAACCGAATCCTTTCGAGCGCCACGAGCCGGTCCGGACGGTATCCGCAAAGCCCGGCGCGGAAAAGGAAGAGCCTGCCGCGCCGCAGCCCGAATATGAGATCCCGGACGGTTCCGTGATACCCTTCGACAGCACCGTAGGCTTCACCTTCGGCGAAGGCCTCAGAGACTATACCTGCACAGACATCTACCTAGGCGACATGACCCCGTACGTGAAGATACGCGAGTCGGGCGGGCTCGTCTATTACGGCGTCACCGACAGCTACGGCAACTTCGTCGAGGTCAGCCGCGAGATCACGGGCAAGAACCGCGTGGTCTACCTGACCTTCGACGACGGTCCCTGCGGCTATACTCCGAGGCTCCTCGACACCCTCGCAAAATATGACGCGAAGGCCACGTTCTTCGTGATCGGCGTCATGGGGTCCCTCGATATCTGCAAGCGCATGGTCGAGGAGGGCCACAGCGTGGGAGCCCACAGCTACAGCCACGATTTCAGGACCTGCTATTCCTCGGTAGACGCGTATTTTGAGGACCTGCAGAAGCTCGAGGACATGATATCCGAACAGATAGGCTATGAGACCCCGCTTGTGCGCTTCCCGGGCGGAAGCTCCAACGCGGTCGCGGGAAGATACTGCAGCGGCATCATGAGCGTGCTGCGCGAGGAGCTGCCCGCGCGGGGCTACCAGTATTTCGACTGGAACGTCAGCAGCGCTGACGGCGGCGGCACCGAAGAGACCGCTGTCGTCACCGAGCTCGTAAAGAAGGGCATCTCTTCCAACAAGGTCTCGGTCGTCCTTCAGCACGACATAAAGCTGTTCAGCGTCAAGGCTGTCGACGAGATCCTCCGCTGGGGGACAGCCAACGGCTATCTGTTCCTGCCGCTGAACGTCGACTCCACGCCGGCCCACCACGGCGCGCGATAGTTTTTCTTTATTCGTGCTGAAACAACATTAATTTCCACATTATTAGTAGTCGAATAATGTGTCTGTTTATTCAACAAGTTAATCGTTTCGATTGTATTTGAGTTATAATATATTAAAACAGAGTTTGCAGAGGTCGGAGTTTTGGCAGATAAGATCACGATAAAAGATGTTGCAAAGGAGGCGGGTGTAAGTATCTCCATAGTTTCGTATGTCCTGAATAACACCGAGGGCATAAAGATAACCGACGAGACTCGCACGCGCGTTCTTAAGGCCGCAGAAGAATTGAATTATACTGCAAACCGTATAGCTCAGGGGCTTCGCACCCGTAGCAGTAAATGCATAGGTATAGTCAATTGTCTGCACGATTATCGTGATACGGCATCAATGATAAGCAACGGAGTTTCGTCTGTAGCCAACGATAATGGATATCGTATAATGACTGGCTTATGGAGCAATAAAAGCGAATTCAATTATTTGAGTGCCTGGGAAGATAAGTCCGTTGATGGTCTCATATTCATGATTCCGACGGAAGATTTCGGCACGGTGGATGAGGAAGCCCATATAAATGCAATGCGCGAAACCGGGGTGCCTTTTGTTATAGTAAACGGGAAAACCGATGAACCTGATGTAAGCTATATTAATTATGATGTTTATGGTTCTGCAAAAAAGGCTACGGAATACCTGATTGATTTGGGCTATCGTGAAATAACCTTCCTGGCGGGTGCTATAAAAGATCATGAGGAAAAAGAACGCTACAGAGGTTATGTTGACGCTGCGCAAGCCGCTGGAATAGATATAGATGTATGTCTTTTGAAAGATCTGAACAAAAAACTAGACACTCTTAAAGCTGTCGTCGCAAATAAGTCTGAAATAGCTTTTGAGCTCGTCACTGCGGCAGAAAAGAATGGAATGAAGATACCGGAAGATTTTGCCGTAATCGTTTCCAATACTGAAAAGTTTGTGGAGTATCTTTCGCTGACATCAGTCAACTTGATGATGTATGAAATAGGAAAGAAAGCGGCTAATACATTAATTAATAAGGTTAAGGGAATAAACAGCTGCGGACGTGTAATAGGGGAGTGTAAGCTAGAGGTAAGAGGGTCAACAGAGATTCTTAAGTTCTGAAATCGCAGCATGGTGTGATGCCCGTTAATTAAGTCGAAAAATTGTAAAAAAATAAATGCATGGTTTGTCGATTATTCATGTTGACTTAGCGAAAACCTTGCGCTAAAATTTGATTATAGAAACGTTTCAACGTCTCAAAAGCGGATATAAGCAGAAACATGACTGTGTTTTTAAGGAATTATTGAAGCAATAACGGTGCAGAAGTACTCTGATGATTTTTGTATTATAGAAACGTTTATATTCAGTATTTTCAAGCTTTTATTCGGACTGATAAACTATGAGGTCCGGAAAGCTTTGAAGATAGAAGCGCGCTTTTTACAGCTTAATAACAACATGGCATAAACGGAGGTGAAGTATGAAAGGCTTAATATTTGACGGCGCGGGAAGAACCTTGGTAAAGGAATTCCCTATACCTGAACCCGGTCCGAACGACGCCGTCATACAGGTTAAATCATCTGCTATCTGCGGCTCAGACAGGCATATGCTTATGGCTCCGCACGACCTTCTTGTTTCTGGTAAGTTCGGCGCTACTGGCGCGGGCGCATCGGCATTCAAATACGGAATGGCAAGTGGTCATGAGGGCGCTGGCATCGTATATTCGGTTGGAGAAAACGTTACAAACGTTAAAGTCGGTGACAGGGTAACTATTTATCATCACCAGGGATGCGGCCACTGCCCGGCGTGCAGACGCGGAGAGTTCAATCTTTGCGAACACCGCAAGAATCCGGGGCTTGGCCTTCCGGGAACAAATGCAGAATATACTGTAATCAATTCTGCTTGTTGCGTTCCTCTTCCCGACGAGATATCGTTTGATGTCGGAGCTCTTATGGGATGCCAAGTTATCACAGCCTATGCGGCTCTCAGAAAATTGCAAGTCTCTGGCAATGAGCCTGTTGTTATTTATGGTCTCGGTCCGCTCGGACTGATTGCAGGGGTACTTGCAAAGGCCATGGGTGCAACGGTTGTCGGTCTGGATATCAGTGAATACCGGTTGAACTTCGCCATAGAGAAAGAATGTTGCGACTACGTTCTAAACTCTATCAAAGACGACTGCAAGACATGGCTCGAAGATTTTACAAAAGGCAGAGGTGTTATGAAGGGTCTTGTCTGCTGCGGAGCTCCTCAGATGCATTGGCTTAGTTCCCAGGTCGCCGGCATAAGAGGACATATCGTACTTGTAGGCGTTTCCAATAACGCTCTTGACCCTAATAAAGACGCTCCGTTCTCGTTCGACAGCAGATGCTGGATCAGACGTGAA
>JAFYFK010000070.1 GCA_017543805.1 Bacillota bacterium
CGAGTTTGAAGCTGCTCATCAGCGCCTGAACGCGGTCGCCGCCGAAGAGACGCATAAGGTCGTCCTCGAGCGAAATGAAGAACCTTGATGAACCGGGGTCGCCCTGACGTCCGGAACGTCCGCGCAGCTGGTTGTCTATGCGCCTTGCCTCGTGGCGCTCGGGGCCGATGATGTGGAGGCCTCCGAGGTCAACGATTTCCTGGTGCTCCTCCGGTGTGCAGTTGTGACCGCCGAGGATGATATCGGTACCGCGGCCCGCCATGTTGGTAGCGATGGTCACGGCGCCCTTCTTACCGGCTTCCGCAACTATCTCAGCTTCTCTCATATGCTGCTTTGCGTTCAGCACATTGTGCGGAATGCCGCGGCGCTGCAGGTATTCGCTCAGAAGCTCGGATTTTTCGACGGAGACCGTGCCGACCAGGACCGGCTGTCCGGTCTCGTGGTGCGCAACGATGTCGTCAACTACAGCGTGGATCTTGCCGCGCTGCGTGGAATAGACAAGATCGTCGAGGTCCTGCCTGGCAACGGGCTTGTTGGTCGGTATCATAACGACCTGCATGTTGTAGATCTCGGAGAATTCCTCCTCCTCGGTCTTGGCGGTACCGGTCATGCCGACCAGCTTCTTGTACATGCGGAAGTAGTTCTGCAGAGTGATGGTCGCCAGAGTCCTGGACTCGGCGCGCACGTCGATGCCTTCCTTGGCTTCGATAGCCTGGTGCAGACCGTCGGAGTAGCGGCGTCCGTACATCAGACGGCCTGTGAATTCGTCGACTATGACGATCTCGCCGTTGTTTTCGATGTAGTCCACGTCGCGCTTCATTATGTTGTGCGCCTTGAGAGCTATCTGTACGTGGTGGTTGATCTCGATGTTGTCCGGATCGCTGAAGTTCTCGATGCCGAAGTATTTTTCAGCCTTCGCGACGCCCTGTTCGGTGAGCGCTATTGCCTTTTCCTTCTCGTCGAGGGTAAAGTCTTCGTCTATGCGCAGGGTCTTTACAAAGCGGTCGGCGGTCTGGTAAAGATCCGTGGACTTTCCGCCTATTCCACTTATGATGAGCGGTGTGCGGGCTTCGTCTATGAGTATGGAGTCGACCTCGTCGACGATGGCATAGTTGAGCTCTCTCTGCAGCTGCTGTTCCTTGTAAACGACCATGTTGTCGCGCAGGTAGTCGAAGCCGAACTCGTTGTTTGTTCCGTAGGTGATGTCCGCGTCGTACGCGGCTTTTCTTTCCGGTCCGCTGACCTCGTGGATGACGCAGCCGACGGTGAGCCCGAGCCAGGTGTAGATCTGGCCCATCCATTCGCAGTCGCGCTTTGCGAGGTAGTCGTTTACGGTGACCACATGCACGCCTTTGCCCTCAAGGGCGTTGAGGTAAACCGGCAGAGTGGCGACGAGCGTTTTGCCTTCGCCTGTCTTCATCTCGGCTACGTTGCCCTCATGGAGCACTATGCCGCCTATCAGCTGAACGTGGAAATGCTTCATCTTAAGCACTCTCCAGGCAGCCTCGCGGCATACCGCGAAGGCTTCCGGCAGAATGTCGTCCAGCGTTTCCCCGTTGGCGAGGCGCTGTTTGAATTCCGGCGTTTTGGCCTTCAGTTCGTCGTCGGAGAGCGCCTGCATCTGTTCGTCCAGCGCTTCTATTTTTTCTGCTATCTTTTCTATTCTTCGGATCTCTTTATCGTTCCAGTCTCCGAAAATTTTTTCAAGTAATCCCATTGTGTTACCTTTCTTTAATCAATTACGTATTCCTGCCATGCGGTGTTCTCTTCAGAATCGTCGCCGCGGGTCCCCGCCCGGACGATGATGCTTGTTCCGACGGCAGCGCTGACTGTCGGGATGTTCTCCTCCTGCGATCAGTCGGAGATCTTTGTCAGACTGCCGTCGCTGTTTTTAACGAACAGCGCGTAGTACGGAGTTATATTTTCGCCGTGCAGGCTGTTAAGCTGCACAGAGTATTTTCCTTCGGTATCCGCAGGTTCAAAGGACGCGCTTACAGCCGCGATCCGGTCCGTTTTTTCCTGCAGTTCATAGAAATCCCGGTAGAAATACGAAGCTGTATCCTCTCCGGCCAGATCCCCCGCAAGGATCTTTGCGTAGACTCTGCTCAAAGCTTCAGCGCCTTCGCCGTTCAGGTGGTTGTAATCCATGAACATTGTGTCGGGGAGAAGCTCCTCGCGGTCCTTCAGATAGTTGAGATTGTGGTATATCAGGCCGTTCTTTGCGGCGTATTCCTCGTAATAATCCACCGCCATCTGATAGCTGTCTATATTATAGACCTGCATCAGCGTGGACGGGGCGCTTACGAGCATCAGTTTTATGTCTTTTTCTTTACAGAGCCCGACGATCTTATCGAGATATTCCACCCGGTCTTCGTGGATCTCGGTCCAGTCGTAGATCCCGTGATGGGTTATCGGGACGTTGCCCTGCGGAATGCTCTCGTACGAGTACACAAAGCCCGTGTCGCTGTAAATGTCGCCCTCTTTTACAAAAGGTCTGCCGTTGTTTTCCGCAAGGGTCCTCTTATCCTCATGGATCTCCGCAAGGTCTTCAGCCGTAAGGTTTTTGCGGAAACGGTAGCTCTTGAGAAGCGCAAATATGCGGTCGTCGTCCGTAAAGCCGTTCTTTATGAATTCCAGCTTGTTGAGGCCGGTCAGGCGGTCCAGGACTATCAGATTGGACTGTGTGCCTATTCCATAAGTCAGCCCGTTCCAGGTGACCGCGAGCACAGCGTATTTCGGGTGGAATCGCTCGGTAAGTTCCTTGAGCTGGTAATACGATCCCGACAGCGACTGAAGCGCGCTGCCGCCGTTGATGACGCAGTCAAAGCCGAGTTCTTCCTCAAGTATTGACGGCACAAATGAGCGGAACGTGCGCGACCCTCCCACTATCACAAGATCAGCTTCCTGCCCCTGCTTTTCCATGGTCCGAAGGTCGCTCTTAAACCATCTCGCGAAGCTGACCGGCTCCAGCACATAGGAAAGCCCAAGCTCCGACGCGGCAAGCATCGCGGCAAACAGCACGGCGCTCAGTATTCTTTTTGAAAGCTTAGAAATGCGCATATATAAACGTTCCCGTAAGGTCAGGGCTCTGCCCCGCAAACAGCACCACCGCGAATATCAGCACTATCATTGCCGCGTGCCTTAAAACGAGCGGGCAGGACGCCTTAAGGCCCTCCCATTTATTGTTCTCTTCAAGAATGTCGACGGCAAGCAGCACAGCGACGCCGACCGCTGCCGCAATAACGTTCCGCGGCTCAAGGCCGGTGAACAGGCTCATTATACCGCCTTCAAGTGAAGGCCCTGTGAAGCTTGTAAATATACGTTTAAACATCGAAAGCG
>JAFYFK010000071.1 GCA_017543805.1 Bacillota bacterium
AACGACAGCTGCAGCCGCGCGCAGACGGTGAGCGTACTGAACAGATATTTTAAGTGACCTCTGCCGCTTCGGGAGGCTTGTATGAGCGGAGAAATTCTTAACGGAACATACATTACAGCAGAAGACATAAAGCGGCTTTTCCCGGAGAGGCCGGCGGAGTGCAACAAGGGCGATTTCGGTTATGTCGCGCTGGTCGGAGGGTCTCTTGAGTACAGCGGGGCAATAAGGCTTGCTGCGCTTGCGAACGCCGCGATGAGGAGCGGGGCAGGCGTCGCGTCTGTTGCCGCGCCGCGGAGCATATGCCCGCTTGTCGCTGGCGCTGTGCTTGAGGCGACGCTGTTTCCCCTGTCGGAAGAAGAGGGCGAGCTGCGCTTTTCCGAAGAGGAGTTCGCAAGGCTCTGCCGCCGCTATGGCTGCATCGCTTTCGGCATGGGGATCGGCAATACGGAAGAGACTGCGAAGGCTGTGGAGTACCTTCTGACACATTACGATAAGACGCTGATAGTTGATGCCGACGGGCTCAATGCCATGGCCGGGCTGGACAGGGCGCTTATTCGTAATTCCAAGGCGCGGCTGGTCCTGACGCCTCATCTTAAGGAGTTTTCAAGGCTTTCGGGAGCGCCGATGGAGGATATCAAGGCAGCTCCTGTCGAGTCAGCAAAGGCGCTGGCGAACGATCTGAAAGCTGTCGTGCTTCTTAAGGGCAGCACCACTGCTGTTGCCGGGCCGACTGGGAAAGTGCTTCTTACAGACCGGGGCTGCCCCGGCATGGCGACCGCAGGCAGCGGGGACGTGCTGTCCGGCATACTTTCGGCTGTCTGCGTCAACGCGGACGATCTGGTGCTTGCCGCGGCGGCGGGCGCTTACATAAACGGATCGGCGGGAGAACTCGCGCAGAGCCGCCGCAGCGCGGTCACGATGACCTCGTCAGACACCGCGGCGTGCGTAGCGGAGGTCGTTGAAAGGATAATTCAAACAGAGGGGTAGGAGGCAAAAAGCCTGAAAAACCGGCATAAAAACGGGGACCGTAAGACGGTCCCCGAAGAAATAACTGCTTTTGCTGAGCTGTTTTAGAATCCGTACCACTCGGTGACGTTTTCCAGAGGCTCGCGTTCGGACTTGACCTCGTTTGCGGCAAAATCCGGGTCCTCGTAACCTATAGCTATTCCAAGCTGCAGCTGCGCGTTTTCCGGCAGCTGCAGATTTTCTTTTATTCCACGGTAATAATAGACCGCCTGGTCTTCGGCGCAGGTGCCGAGGCCTTCGTCAGCCGCCGCCAGACAGATGTTCTGCACCACACAGCCGACGTTCAGGCGGTTGTAGCTTTCCGGAATGTCGTCGAGAGTGTAGATAAGGATGACTGCAGGCGCGTCAAAGAAGCGGAAGCCTCTTTCGCCCCACCATGCGCGGCGCTCTTTGTCTTCGCGCGCGATGCCCATAAGTCCGTAAAGCTGCTTGCCGATGGCTCTGGCACGGTCTTTGTAAACTCCGCCTTTGGCGTCGCCGCCGGGGTAGTCGAAGGGCTTGCCGGCATGCAGGTCTTCAATGTTGCATTCGCGGATCTTTTCGATAACTTCTCCGCTGACGATTGCAAAATGCCATGGCTGGGTGTTCTGACTGGATACTGCGCGGGTGGCAGCTGCCAGTACCTTTTCCAGAGTCTCTTTCGAAACCGAATCCTTCTTAAAACCTCTTGTGGAGTGGCGCTTTTCGTTAAGTTCTTTATATTCCATATCTATCCTCCTAAATTTAGTTCTTCTTTCTGATAATATCTCCCGGCTCTATGCCTTCAGGCGCGTTGATGATCATGGTCCTCATCGGCGTAGGAGAACGGTCGATGCTGATTCCTTCGTCGGTAATTATCTTTTCTATTTTGAATGCTCTTCCGACGTGTCCCGGCGTCAGGACTTCTACCTCGTCTCCGACAGCAAACGGATTGCGGGTCGTTATCTTAAGTTCTCCGCCTGCGCTTGCCTCGTCCGCCGTCGCTATAAACATCCAGTCGCGAACATAGCCGGAGGGATCTGGCGCGGATTCCGACGGGTCTCCGGTGTAAAATCCTGTGCAGAACGGGCGGTGGCTGGTGGTGTCGAGTTCCCTGCGGGCCTCCTGCGGACTTGCCTTTCCGTCCATTACGAGCCTGTAGGCGTTGACCACGGTACCGACATAATACGGTGTCTTCATGCGGCCTTCGATCTTAAAGGAGACTACGCCGGCGTCCTCCAGCTGCTGCAGAATGTCGATGCAGCAGAGCTCTTTGGAACTCAGAATGGCGCTGCCGCGCTCGTCCTGCTCGACCTTGAAATATTCGCCTGGGCGCTTTTCCTCTACCAGGTAGTAATTCCATCGGCAGCTCTGGGCGCAGTCGCCCCGGTTTCCGCTGCGGCCTGTCATAAAGGCGCTCATAAGGCAGCGGCCGGAATATGACATGCACATGGCGCCGTGGACAAAGGCTTCCAGCTCGAGGTCGTCAGGCAGTTTCCCGCGCATCTCCGCTATCTGCGGTATCGTCAGCTCCCTTGCGAGGACGATGCGCTTTACGCCGAGGTCGTAATACATCCTGGCCGCACGGTAGTTCATGCAGTTGGCCTGGGTGCTGAGATGGATCTCCAGATCAGGACACTTTTCATGGATCTCGCAGATGGCGCCCGGGTCGGACACTATTACAGCGTCGACGCCGAGGCTTTTAAGCATCTTTGCGTAAGCGCCCATCCTTGGGATATCGTCGTTGTACGCAAAGCTGTTGACCGTTACATATATCTTCTTATTGCTGCCGTGGACCAGGCTTACCGCCTCAGCGAGTTTTTCTTCCGAAAAACCGGCGCTCTCGGCCCTCAGCTGCATAAACGGTCCGCCGCAGTAAACGGCGTCCGCTCCGTATTTTAAGGCAGTCCTTACGGCTTCAAGATCGCCGGAAGGAGCCAGCAGTTCTGCTTTCATAGATTTCCTCCGTATACGTAAATATGATACAATAAAAAGCGCGTAAAGGTAAACGAAAATGAATATAAAAGAGAAAAACAGACCTGAGATACTTGCCCCGGTGGGGGGAAGCGAGCAGCTTCTCGCGGCTGTGCGCTGCGGCGCCGACGCCGTATACTTCGGAATGAGCGATTTCAACGCCCGCCGCAACGCGGACAACTTCGCTGACGAAGAACTGGAAAAGACAATAGATTACTGCCACAGAAACGGCGTGCTGGTCAACATCACTTTCAACACGCTTGTAAAAGACACGGAGCTGAAGGCCGCGAAAGCCGCCATCGACAGAGCCGCTGCCGCTGGGACCGACGCCTTTATAGTACAGGACCTTGCGGTCGCTTCGTATATTAAA
>JAFYFK010000072.1 GCA_017543805.1 Bacillota bacterium
GAGTATTCCGTAAAGGGCTATCCTTTTTGTCCGGGAGAGATGGTCCATCTTATTTTGTATAAGTCCAGTTATACACGTCGCCGTCGTTTATCGGAGTGGTGTCGGCGCCGGTCATCGCATATTCGCCGTTTATGTACAGCGCCCAGTAGCTCGCGTCGATGTCGTAGTCTGCAGTTTCCCCGTCGACCACCTTGACGTAAAGCCCGTAGGCGCTCTGTTCACCCTCGATCAGGCCTTCTTCAAGCAGGACTTCACTCAGGTATTCAGCGTCAGTATCATACTCAAAACCCTTTTCGGATCCGTCGCTGTGAACTACTTCGACGCTGATATGTTTTGAACCTGCGCTCGTCTGCGGCTGGCTCAAGAACCAGACCATGCCCAGTGTGAGGGCTAATACGCAGAAAAGCAATATTATTGCGATTGTCTTTTTCCTGTTCATTTTCAATTCTCCTATAAAAATAATGAGAACATTATACAACAAAAATAAAGGATATTTCGAATCCGCGTCGAATAAATAAACACGGAGGAAATAAATGGCCGGAAGATCGTATATGTCCGCTGCCGAAGAGATACGAGGCAGGGCAAATATCGTAGACGTCATTTCTCCGCTTGTATCGATAAAGAAAGCGGGGAGCAATTACACGGGGTGCTGTCCTTTCCATAAGGAAAAGACGCCTTCTTTTATCGTGTTTGAAAGCGGCCAGCATTATCACTGCTTCGGATGCGGAGCGCACGGCGACGTGATAGGCTTCGTGATGCGCTACTACGACATCGGCTTCAGGGAGGCCGTGGAACGGCTTGCTGCGCAGTACGGCGTAGCCATAGACAAATACGAAGACGGAAACGTTGCGCAGACCGCGGTCTATTTCGACGCCAACAAGAAAGCCGCCAGGTACTATATGGAAGCGCTTTGGAAAAGCGACAACCCCGGCATGCGCTATATGAAAAACCGCGGCATAGAGCCCCAGACGCTCAAGACCTTCGGCGTGGGCTACGCGGATGACGAATGGCAGAGCCTTACGGAGCATTTAAAGGGAGAAGGCGTCGCGGAAGATGTTCTCAAAGAATTAAAGCTGACAGCTGTCTCTCAGAAGAACGGAAGACTGTTCGACTATTTCCGGGGCAGGGTCATATTTCCGATAATCGACACGAGAAAACGCGTCATAGGGTTCGGGGGCCGTATAATAGGTGACGGCGAGCCCAAATACCTGAATTCGAGCGACTCGGCAGCGTTCCATAAGGGAAACAATCTCTTTGCCTTAAATCTCGCAAAATCAGAGATACAGGAACTCGGTTACGCCATACTGGTCGAAGGGTATATGGACGTGATAGGCCTTTACCAGTACGGGGTGCGCAACGCGGTGGCGTCTCTTGGTACAGCCCTCACGGAAAACCAGGCGCGTCTGCTCAAAAAATACACCGGCAAGGTCATCCTCTGCTACGATTCCGACAAGGCAGGCGTCAAGGCCGCTCTGCGCGGGATAGATGTTTTGAGGCCGGCAGGTTTCGAGATCCGCGTGATGAACGTAGAAAACGCCAAGGATCCGGACGAATTCGTCAGGAAGTTCGGCAAGGAAGCGTTCCTTGAGATAGCCGACAAGCGCTCAATGACAGACGTGGACTACAAGGTCGCCCTGATAGGACGCAAGTACGACATAAACGATACTGCGCAGGGCATTAAGTTCCTCAGAGCCGTTGCGGGAGTCCTGAAGGGTCTTTCCCCGGTGGAACAGGATATATACATCAAAAAGATAGCCAGGGATACAGGCATTTCCGAAGGCGCTCTGCGCCGGGAAGCCGAGGGAAACGCAAAGCAGGAAGCCGCCAAGCCCTCGTACGAGCGCAGGGAGGAGAACGCTCCGGAAGCGCAGGAAACAGTATCCGGCATACCGGCCGCGGATCTGCTGCTGGAACGGATGCTCATAAAGCTTTCCATGCTGCACAGCGATTACTGCAGGGCGTTCGGTACCTATCCCGAGGCCGCTGTAACGAGAGAGGGCGAGGAGATCGCCGGCGTCATGCTTTCCACATACGCGGAAGGCGTTGATTTCGAAAAGGAAAAGCTGCTCAGCGGGCTGCAGGACAGCGCGCAGACATATCTCGGCAAAATATGCGACAAAGTAGAGCCCGGTGAC
>JAFYFK010000073.1 GCA_017543805.1 Bacillota bacterium
TGAATACTGCCGCCGCAGACCCGGAGAATCCTACAGCCTCTATTCCGATTACTACTGGTACGAGCTTGGCGACATGATCTGCATCGGCGACAACGAGATGCAGTTCTACTGCTTCCCCAAAACCCCCGTGCCCGTCGTGAAAGCCCGCATCGCCGCCGAGGAGATGTTCAAAATAGCCAAACCCCGGAAGCGGAGAGCTTCTTCCTGACGCAGGAGGTGTTTCAGGCTGAAGCGGGCAATGGAAGTATCCCATGTCGAAGCGGACACCGGAGATGTCAGACAGCTTTACAGCGCGCTGCATTAAAGCAGAGCGCTGTTTTGTTACTCAACCGTGGATTGTTGTCTTTTGTACTGTTTCCGTATGTATTATGCAACACGAAAACAAACGATGTTGACAGTTTCCTTTCGTTTTGGCCTTGAAACAGGGATACCGAAACGGTCTTTACAAAAAAATGGGGATATATGCATCTGCGGGTATCTTTCTGGGCAATAATCTTATACTTACCTTTGATGATGAATACGGCAGGTTAAATCTTCAGCTTGCGTCGGCCATAATCCGGGAACGGTATATGATAGATATTGTCTGAAGCGTTCAGCGCAGTATCGCCTGCCAGGCGGTGATGAGTTTTTCGAGCGACCAGGCAGCGTTTGCGGGACTGGTGGAAGGCAGCTTTACCGCCTCGATCCCGAGCAGCGGAAGCTGATATTTGCAGTAGATGTTAAAGGACGCTGTGCCGTTGCAGAAGATGCGGTCGACCTTTGAGTTGCGAAGGATCAGGCCAAGATCTGTGGGCGCGGCGTTTTTTATTGAGGAATCGGATGATCCGGTTATCTCGCAGGACGCGATCGAATCCCAGAGGGCAAGCCTGTTCTGAAGGATAAGTTCCCGTTTTTCCGGAATCGACGCAGGGACCGGCGCGCCGTAAAGAGACGCGATGACCTTCCAGAAGCGGTTCTGCGGATGGCCGTAGAAAAACATCGCTTCCCTGGACTTGACCGACGGAAACGAGCCGAGGATAAGAGTATTCGATTCTTCGCTGAAAAGCGGCGGGAAGGGGTGTGTGAGCATAAATGCCTCCTGCTGATATTATACAGCCGGGGCTGTGTTTTGTCAGTGACAGGCAGGCCCGGAAAATTTGCCGCGGAGCTGTAAGATTTAAGAACATTTCCGGTCCTTATGGATACAAAAGGGATTAAAATGATTTTGAACATAAGGAGACAAAACAGATGAAAATAAACAGAAGTATTATGAAAAGAATAATAACATTGGCGCTGGCGGCAGCGACGATGTTTGTCTGCGCGGCCTGCGGGGCAGCGGGGAACGCGCCCGGCGCGACGGTCGGGCAGTCGGATGACAGGCCGACAGCAGAGCCGGGAGTCATTGTAAGAGCCGAAGCTATACACCATGTGGAGCTGCCCGAAGCGGCGCCGTACCCGAAAGAAGACGATTTCAGAAAAAGCGACGGTATGGACTGGGACGCATACAGCAAGGCTATGGACGCCTGGTACGCGGAGATGCAGGCCCGCGGTGAAGCTATAGAGTCGTACAGATCGGCCTTGGACGCGTATCTCGCGAAGGCGCCGGCTGAATTCCTGGGCGGTCATGACGGGGAAAACGTCATCTGCTCGCCTCTCAATATCTACATGGCTCTGGCGATGCTGGCGGAATGCACCGACGGCCAGACCAGGGCGCAGATCCTTGACCTGCTGGGCGCCGCAGACCTGGATGCCCTGCGCCAGACCGCGAAGGCGCTCTGGGACGCCAATTATCGCAACGACGGCCTGCTTACCGAGATCCTCGGGTCTTCTCTCTGGATGAACAAGGAGATAATCTTCCGCGAGGACACCATCAGCAATCTTGCTCTGTATTATTACGCCACCGCCTACAGCGGCGACATGGAGGATCCTAAGTTTTTCGAGGCTTTCCAGACCTGGCTCGACGAGCAGACCGGAGGCCTCCTGCAGGACCAGATCGGCCAGCTCGAACCCTTCAAAAAGAACGATGTCATGGCCATTGCCACCACGATCTATTTCAAAGGCAAATGGGCCAACGAATTCAATGAAGCCTTCAATACCGCGGATAAGTTCCATTCCGCAAACGGGGGAGACTACGGCGCCATATTCATGCACAGCGACCGAAAAGGCGACTACTACCGCGGAGACGGATTCGGCGCGATACGCCTCGAGTTTGAAGGGAACGCCGCCATGTGGGTGATCCTTCCGGACGAAGGAGTCACGCCGGAAAAGCTGTCGGCAGACGGTTCGCTTGCGGCTTTCATGAAAGACACGGAATCCGCAAACGACGGCAGGCGCATAATCCATCTGAGCCTCCCCAAATTCGACATAAGCTCCTCGCTCAAGCTTTCCGACAGCCTTGCGGCCCTTGGCGTCACTGAAGCCTTCGACCCGAAGACCGCGGACTTCACTCCGCTTACAGCCACGCCCGAGGTCTATGTCAGCTCCGTCACCCATGACGCGCGTGTAAAGATCGACGAGGAAGGATGTGAAGCGGCGGCTTACACCGTAATAATGGCCGCGACCTCAGCGCTGGAGATGGATCCGCCGGAGATCGATTTTACGGTGGACAGACCGTTCATCTTTGTGATCACCGGTCAGGACGGCCTTCCGATGTTCGAGGGGATAGTAAACAGGCCCACAGAATAAAGCGCTTCGCAAAGGTGTGAAAATTACAGCAGTTTGCTTCTAATGGCAGACTGCTGTTTTTTTATGTGTTATAATAAGATGTTAAAATATGTGCTTTTGGCGGAGATCGTAATACTGTCCCCGCATGATATTAAGAGGAACAAACAATGGCAGACGAAAAACGGCCCTTAGGCAGGGAAAAAGAAGTCACCGGCGCAGGCAAAGGCGTGCATAAGCGCGGCGAAGGCCTCGGCACCGGAAAAGTCGGAGAAGGCGGGGTCCCCGGAGGCCCCCAGAAACCTTCCAGTCACCAGCAAAGCACTTCAGGCCGCGGCAGCGGAACGCGCGCGGGCGGCGGAATGGGCAAGCTGCTGATAATCGCAGCCGTGCTGCTTCTCGGCGGAGGCGGCGGGCTCGGATCGATGCTCGGCCTCTTCGGCGGCGGAAACAGCGCTCCGGCAACAGCTCCTTCAAGCAGCTACACCGCGCCGGCTCCTACGGCCGCGGTCTCCGCGCTGCAGTCCTTAAGCGGACTCAGCCAGGTCAGCAATATGTTCTCCGGAGGTTCCGGAAACAGCTCGCTGTCCGCTCTGAGCATGCTCAGCGGAAACAGCTCGGCTAACAGCGCCCTGAGTCTTCTCTCCGGAAGCGGTTCCTCCGGCAGCTCCGGCGGTTCGGCTCTCAGCCAGCTTTCCGGCGGAAGCAGCGGATCCTCGGGCAGCTCTTCCGGCAGCAGCTCCGGCAATTATTCGTATTCATCGCTGCTCGCGCCGACGGCTTCGGTCGCGGGAAGCGCGTGGAGGCTTGATTCCAACAACGGCATGCTGGACCGCAGCGTCGCGCCCGGCGCCAGAAGCAAGTTCACAAAGATCAAGGGCAGCGGCAAGGACAGCGTCACCATAATGGTCTACATGTGCGGCACTGACCTCGAATCCCGCAGCAGCATGGCA
>JAFYFK010000074.1 GCA_017543805.1 Bacillota bacterium
AAGACCGGTTATTATCTTATAAGTATTGCAGGAATAATCATAACGCTCTTGTTTATAATCAACACGCCGCTTTCCACGTTCTTCGACCAGCTGAGGATAAAGCGCATTGCCGCAAAGGAGCTCAGGGAAGAGGAAAAGGATCTTGCGCAGAGCGAAGCCGCCGAAAGACAGGAGGCGGAGCGCAAGGCTATCGCCGCGGAAAAGCAGAGCATGAGAGAACGCCGCAAAGCCGAGGAGCAGCTCAGCATCGCGGATATAAATCCGGAACCCAAGAAGCCTGAGGTAAAGGATCAGAAGGACGATTCCATGCCCAAGCTCGACACTTCTTCCATGAAGGAGTTTACGGTAGCTTCTATTTCCAGAAAGACAGAGACCAATCTTCCGTCCAACATCATAGATTACGATTCCCCGCGCATGGCTGAGATCCACGAGCCTAAGAAGTCCGAAGAACAGCCTGCCGCTCCGGAAGCTGTTCCGGAAGAGACAAAGCCCGAGGAAGTTCCCGGCCCGACTCCGGAGGAGATCCTCGAAGCCCAGAAGACCGAACGCTTCAACGATATGACAAAGGGCCTTCCGGACAATCAGAAAAAGATACTCGGTTATGTCTACGATGACGTGCTTGTAAACGGTGCAAAGAAGATCGAAGGCTACGGGCTTGACGCGGATCCCGCACCGACCCACAGCGATGCTGAAGCTCCGAAGGCCGAAACTAAACCGGCTGAGAAGGCTGCTCCGGCTCCCAAAAAGAAGCTGAGCGCGGCTGAAACAGCGGAAAAGACCGCCGAAGTAGCGGCTGAAATATCCGCCGCTAACGCGGAACCGGCACCTAAAGGATACCAGTTCCCGTCGATCGAACTGCTTAACAAACCGTCGGCTTCCAGGTCGTCCTCCATGGACGGAATCGAAGAAAAGGCCAGAAAGCTCAACGAGACGCTGCAGAGCTTTAAGGTCAACGCAAGCGTTGTCGACGTAGTCAAGGGTCCGGCAGTTACCCGTTTTGAGGTGCAACCGGCGCCCGGAGTAAAAGTCGCCAGCATAAAGAACCTTCAGGACGACATCGCTTTAAGCCTCAAGGCAAAGAGCATACGTATAGAAGCTCCTATACCCGGAAAGGCCGCTGTCGGCATCGAGGTGTCGAACGACAGCATCAGCATGGTCACGCTGCGCGAGATCCTGGAATCCAAAGAATTTAAAAAAGCGGAGTCAAAGATCAGCGTATGCCTCGGCCGTGGAATAACAGGGGAGAGCATAGTAGCGGATCTTAAGAAGATGCCGCATCTGCTGATCGCCGGCGCCACCGGTTCCGGAAAGAGCGTCTGCATCAACAGCATCATAATGAGCCTTCTATACAAGGCAAAACCGGACGAAGTCAAGCTGATACTGATCGATCCGAAGGTCGTGGAACTCAGCAATTACAACGGCATTCCGCATCTGCTGATACCGGTCGTGACCGAACCCGCAAAGGCTTCCGCCGCTCTCGGCTGGGCTGTCGCGGAGATGAACGACCGCTACAACCGCTTCGCCGAAGAAGGCGTCCGCGACCTTAAGTCTTACAACGAGGCCATGAAGTCGAACGGCGAGGAAGAGAAGATAATGCCTCAGGTCGTAATTATCATCGACGAGCTGGCTGACCTTATCATGGCTGCGCAGAACGCCGTAGAGGATTCTATCTGCAGGCTTGCCCAGAAGGCCAGAGCCGCCGGAATGCACCTGATAGTCGCTACCCAGAGGCCGTCAGTAGACGTCATTACAGGTGTCATAAAGGCTAACATCCCGTCGAGGATCGCCTTTGCCGTATCCTCGGCCGTGGACTCCCGCACCATACTCGACATGAGCGGCGCGGAAAAACTGCTCGGCAAGGGCGACATGCTCTACGCACCGCAGGATATCAGCACTCCGCTGCGCGTCCAGGGCTGCTTCGTTTCGGATAACGAGGTCAACAATGTCATAGATTTCGTTAAGAACAACGTCGAGACCGCGTCCTATTCCGACGAGATCGCGAGCGTTCTCGACCGCGTCGTGTCCGAGTCCTCAAAGGGCGGCGGCAGCGCGGATCCGGACGATGACGACCTGCTTCCGGACGCGATCGAATGCGTGGTAAGGGCTGAGCAGGCTTCAGTATCCATGCTGCAGAGACGCTTCCGCATAGGCTACAACAGGGCCGCCAGGCTTATAGACATTATGGAGGAGCGCGGCATCGTCAGCGCGGCTGACGGAAGCCGTCCCCGCAAGGTAAACATGACCGTTGAAGAGCTCGAAGGCCTTCAGGCCCAGCTTAAAGAGATAGAAGAAGAGATCTGATGAAAGTATTTATTAAGACGCTCGGCTGCGAAAAAAACACGATAGACTCGGAGTTCGCGGCCGGGCTTCTTGTTAACGAGGGAAATACACTGACCGACGACCCGCAGGATGCCGATGTTATCATCGTAAACACCTGCGGATTTATAGAGGACGCCAAAAGGCAGTCTGTCGAGACCATTCTGGAGCTGGCGGACGCCAAGACGGAAGGGCAGCGGCTTGTAATTACCGGATGCCTGTCGCAGCGCTACGCCGGAGACCTTTCAAAGGATATACCTGAGGCGGATCTTATACTCGGCGTAAACGATTACAAAAAACTCCCGCAGCTTCTTGCCGGAAAAGACGCCGAAAGGGTCACTGTATCGGCCGAGGACCCGGTATACGAGGAACTCGGAAGCCGCGTGCGCGGCGAGGCACCGTGGACCGCTTCGATCAAGATCGCCGAGGGCTGCAACAACGCCTGCACTTACTGCGCCATCCCCATGATGCGCGGCCGTTACCGCAGCAGAAAGCCGGAGGACATACTCAGGGAAGCGGAAGCGCTTGCGGCAGGCGGATGCAAAGAGCTTGTAGTCATCGCGCAGGACGTTACGTATTATGGCAAGGACTTCGGCAGGAACGATATGCTGCCGGAGCTTATCAGGGATCTGTGCAGGATAGACGGGATCGAATGGGTACGCCTCATGTACTGCTACGAGGACGAGATAACTCAGGGGCTTATCGACGTCATCCGCGACGAGCCGAAGGTCTGCAAGTACATTGACA
>JAFYFK010000075.1 GCA_017543805.1 Bacillota bacterium
GCCCTCTGTGGGGTCGGTGCCGGCTCCGAGCTCGTCCAGCAGCACAAGGCTTCCCTGCCCTGCGCCTTTTACTATGCCGACTATGTTGGTCATATGCGAGCTGAATGTCGAAAGACTCTGCTCTATGCTCTGCTCGTCGCCGATGTCCGCGTAGACCTTTTTAAAGACCGGCATGGTCGTGCCGTCGCCGGCCGGGACAAAGAGCCCCGCCTGAGCCATAAGGCACAGAAGCCCCAGAGTTTTGAGGGTCACGGTCTTTCCGCCGGTATTCGGCCCTGTTATGACCAGAGTGCTGTAATCCCCGCCTATCTCGATATCTATCGGAACGACCTTTTTCGGGTCGATCAGCGGATGTCTGCCCTTTCTGATCCGTACATGGCCGTCTTCGTTTATCACCGGCTTGCTGCCCTTCATATTGCAGGCAAGGCGGCCCTTGGCGAACATAAAGTCCAGCTTCGCGAGTATATTCTGGTTTGCGTTTATCTTTATCTCGTCTTCCCCGACCATTGCGGAGAGTTCCTTGAGTATGCGGAGGATCTCCTTCTTTTCGGCAAGCTCGAGTTCCCGCAGCTCGTTGTTTATGTTAACGATCGCCTGCGGCTCAATAAACAGGGTCGCTCCCGATGACGACTGGTCGTGGACTATGCCCGCCAGCCTTGACCTGTGCTCAGCCTTGACCGGGATAACATAGCGCCCCTGGCGCTGGGTCACGATGGCGTCCTGAAGGAACTGCCGGTTGTCAGCGGAATTGACTATCTGCTGTATCTTTGAGCGGACCTCGTCCTGCTTGCGGGCGATGGAATTCCTTATGCGCCTCAGCTCAGGCGACGCGCTGTCAGCCATTTCGTCCTCTGAAAGTATGCAGCGGTCGATCTCAGTCTCCGTCTTCCGTAAAACGGAAACAGCCGAAGCCAGCCCGTCGATCACGGGAAGCTCCGGCAGATCGCTTGAGAGGAACTCCGCGGTGCGCCTTGCGCAGCCGAGATTGTACGCGACCTGCAGAAGCTGGCGCATGTCGAGCTGCCCGTCCATTGCGGCCAGGTGCACAATGCCCGATATGTCATAGAAGTTTCCGAGAGGCGGCGCGCCTTTGCGCATAAGCACCTGCACCGCCTCGTCGGTGTCGTTAAGTTCCTCCGAGATCTTGAGCCGGTTGGTCAGCGGCTTGAGGGCTCTTGCCCTGTCCCTCGTCATGGCCGCGCAGCACTCGCCGGCAAGCATCTCTGTTATCTTGTCGTACTCAAGTATCCTTAATACTTTGGGTATCATTTCTCTAGTATCTTTGTTTCTTAAGAGTCTCGTTCTCGTTCTTCAGGCGGATGTTCTCCATCTGGATGTCGAAGAAGCTGCTCTCGATGTCGCGGCACTTGGCCTCGAGCTCCTCGATCTTCTTCGCCGACTGGTCCGGCAGGCTCTGCTGGTATTCCAGACTGTTGGTGAGCTCCTCCACTCTCCCCCTGAGCGTCTCGTTGTGCTTCTTGACCTCGGCAAGCTCGTTGTAGAGGTTTGCGAGCTGCTGGTCCTTTTCTCCGTTCTGGCGGATGAGGTCGTCCTTCTGGGCAGCTGCTGCGTTCAGGTCGTCGCGGGCCTTGATGTAGCTCGCCTTGACCTCTTCCCACATCTGCTGGTAACGCTCATTCTCCTTGTGGTTCTTCTGTTCCTCGAAGAGTTCCCCGGTGATGTCCATCGCAGAGAGTATAGCGACCCTCGATGCCGGCAGGCTGGACTCGCCGCCGATCTCGGTCATCTTGCTGTTGACGTAGTCTGCGACCTTCATGATGGCGTCTCTGGACATTCCGCCGGAGATAGTGTACTCCTGACCGAAGATGTTGACGGTCACGACGTTTCTTTCTTCAGTATCGAACATGGCTGATCCTTTCTATATTTCTCTGAGCACTGCGTTATATTCTTTCTTAAGGGCGGCGAGGACTTCGGCGTTGATGTCGTTGACCTCAGCCTCCTTTAACGTACGGTCTTTGGCTCTGTAGGTAAGGCTGAACGCCACGCTCTTGAAGCCGGGCAGCATCGGGGCACCCCTGTAGACATCGAAGAGCTTTACGCTCTCGAGCAGTTCTCCGGCGTGGGCTTCGATGGCGTCCTGAAGGTCTCCTACCTGGATCCTCTCCTCGACGACCATGGCGAAGTCTCTTACCATCGCGGGGTACTTGGGCAGCGGGGTGTATTTCTTTTCCGTGCTGGCAAGCCCGCAGAGCCTGTCGAAATCGAGCTCAGCGGCGTAGACCTCGCAGTCGATGCCGTAATCCTCGGTCACGTCCGGATAGACCTGGCCGACTGTTCCGAACACTTCTCCATCTTTGTTCTTAAGTACTGCGCAGCGGCCCGGGTGGAAGCTCGGATCCTGGGTCTCAGCCCTGAACATCAGGCCCTTTACGCCCATGGCGCAGAGCGTTTCCTCTACAATGCCCTTAAGCGTGTAGAAGCTCTCGTCCTTGCCGTAGCAGGCGATGCAGAGCATATCCCTTTCGACCGGAAGAACGTCCCCGCCCTCGTGCAGGTCGATGAAGGTGTTCCCCAGCTCGAAGAACCTTACGGCCTCGATGCTCCTGGAGAAATTCGTGTAAAGCACGCTGAGCATGTTCGGGAGCAGCACCGTGCGCATCACAGAGGTGTCCTCTCCGAGCGGGTTGATCAGTTTTACGAAGCGCCTCTTGTCGCTGTCTTTGGGGATGCGGACCTTGTCGGCGCTCTTGGGGCTTACGAAGCTGAATGTCTGGATCTCGCTGACTCCGAGACCTAAAAGCGCGGTCTTTGCGAGGTTTCTGAGCTCCTGCTTTACGGTCAGCCTGGATACTGTATTGTTTCTCGGTATAGCGACAGGCAGCTTGTCGTATCCGTACATCCTCGAGATCTCCTCGACGTAGTCCTCCTCGATGGA
>JAFYFK010000076.1 GCA_017543805.1 Bacillota bacterium
CGCGAGATGGAGGGAAAAGCCGAGATAGACGTTATAAATATCATCTACGGATGCCTCCAGACCAATGAGGAATACCGCCCCGGAAAGCCTGTAAAAGTCTATATTTCAGAGGCTCCGGGCTCCGGGAAAAACTGAGCGCGGGAAAATGTTTCACGTGAAACACAGGAGAAAGAGATGGACCGGAGAAAACAGCTCGACGCGCTTTGCGCCGATATGACGGCGCATGACGTCGGAGATCCCAAAAGGATACAGCATTTTATAAAGGTGAGCGCGTTTGCCGCGCTGATAGCAAGGGAAGAAGGCCTGGACGAACACACGCAGTTTCTTCTGGAGGCTGTCGGTTATATACATGATATAGGAATACGTCTGGCGGAGCAGAAGTACGGTTACCAGAACGGAAAGCTGCAAGAGGAGCTGGGGCCGGAAGCGGCAAGGAAAATGCTCGAAAAGAACGGTTTTGAAGCTTCCGACATCGACCGTATATGCTGGCTCGTGGCGCATCATCACAGCTATGATGACATTCAGGGCGACGACTATCAGATCCTTGTCGAGGCAGATTTTCTGGTAAATCTTATGGAACGCGGCTCGGACCGCGAGACCTGCCGCGTAACATATGATAAATACTTCAAGACGGAAGCGGGAAAGCGCATATGCCGTACGATGTTCCTTGAGGACAGGGGCTTTGAAATGCCCCGGAAGGAGGGGTAATATGGTCCTATACGTCAATTCCTGTGTCCGCGAGGATTCGCGCACGGACAGGCTTGCCCGGTATCTGCTGGATAAGCTTGGCGGAGAATACGAAGAGCTGAAGCTGGAAACGCTTGATTTTCCAAAGGCTGACGGGGATTTTCTTAAATGGCGGGATTCCTGTATAGCCGCGGGGGATTATTCTTCCGGATTGTTTGATCCGGCAAAATCTTTTGCGGCTGCCGATATTGTAGTCATATCGGCTCCGTTCTGGGATCTGTCGTTCCCGGCGGCTCTTAAGCAGTATTTTGAACAGATAAACGTTCTTGGGATCACTTTTGTGTATTCTCCGGAAGGAGTACCGCAGGGACTTTGCAAAGCAAAGAAGCTGTATTATGTTACGACCGCCGGAGGCCCGGTGTTTTCAACGGATTTCGGATTCGGATACGTTGAATCCCTTGCTAAGGGCTATTACGGGATCCCCGAGACAAGGCTCATTATGGCGGAAGGGCTGGATATCCAGGGCGCGGACGCGGAGGCTATACTTAAAGGAACTCAGGAACAGATCGATAGCCTGTAGCGCAAGCCGGAAATCCGGTAAAGAGAAGGTTTATGGAGAAAGATGTACCGGGCGGAGCCCCGGATATGTGCGTTCCCTGCGGGGAAGGACTGATAAATATAAGAGTCGGCGCGGTAATAATTAAAGACGGAAAGTTTTTAATGGTCGCGAGCGATTTTTTCGACTATGTTTACTCTGTCGGAGGCCGCGTCAAGTTCGGCGAGACCGCGGAAGAGGCGGTAGTCAGAGAAGTAGAGGAAGAGACAGGGGCAAGGCTTGAGATCGACAGGCTGGGATTTGTCCTTGAGTGCTATTTTACAGGCGACAGCGGTCCCGCAAAGGGAAAGCTCGTATACGAGCCGTCACTGTATTTCTACATGAAGGTTCCGGATGATTTTGAACCTGTCTGCACAAGCCTCGCGATCGACGGAAGCCGGGAACACCTCGAATGGATACCGATCGGCTCTGACCGGAAAATGTTCCCCCAGTTCTTTGCCGAAGAGCTGAAACACCCTGCAAACACTGTAAAACACATCGTTTCTGACGAGCGCTGAATCACAGAATGTTTCACGTGAAACATCCAGGACCATGAAAGAAGACATCATTATCAGGACGGTGTATCCGGAGGACGCGGAGAGACTGTCGGAAATATATAAATACTATGTGGAGAACACCGCGGTAAGCTTTGAATGCGAAGCCCCGTCGGCGGAGGAATTTCTCGCGCGGATGAATAAGATCCGGAGGTTTTATCCGTATTTCGCTGCAGAAAAGGACGGCCGAATAACAGGCTACGCATACGCGCACGCTTATAACGAGAGGGCCGCGTATATACGCTGCGCGGAGCTGACGATATATCTCGACAGGGATTTCCGCGGGCAGGGCCTGGGGCGGAAGCTCTACGAAGCGCTGGAAAACGCGCTCGGGAGCATGGGCATCCTGGATCTCTACGCGCTGGTCGCTTATCCTCCCCAAGAGGACGAATATCTTTCGGAAAACAGCTTCCGGTTCCACGAAAGCCTTGGTTTTACAAAGGTCGGGCATCTTCGCCGCGCAGGCTTTAAATTCGGACGCTGGTACGATACGACTATTATGGGGAAGCAGATCGGAGAACATGTTCCGGACGCTTCCGAAGTGCTTCCTTATCCGGAGTCAGCCCTGAAATTCCGCCGCGCGGATGAAGGCGACATAGACGAGGTCCTGGAAATGCTGCGTTCCGCAAGGCGCAGGCTGGACGCCCAGAACATACATATGTGGGACGACAGTTACCCGAACCGCGCTGTTCTGGAAGACGATGTCGCGGCCGGGAACCTGTTCGTCGGCGAGCTCTGCGGCGCGGTCGCGGTATGTTATGTGATAAACGACTGGTGCGACGGGGATTACGCGCTGGGCAAATGGCAGTATCCCGGCACCCGTTACCGCTTCGGCCACAGGCTTTGCGTGGATCCGCGCCTTCAGGGCCTCGGGCTGGCGAACGTAACGATGAAGCATGTCGAGGAGCAGCTGCGCGCTGACGGCGTGGAATCCTTCAGGTTTGAGGCTTTTGCTGACAACGCGGTATCTCTTTCTCTTTACGAAAAGCACGGATATAAGACAGTCGGCGAGGTACACTGGGACGCCGGCGTCTTTTATCTGATGGAAAAGCTGTTGTGACCGCAAAATTCACAAATGTTTCACGTGAAACATTTAACTAAACAGTAGCAATAAAACGCCGCGCGTACTATAATATAAGTGCGCGCGGTCTTTATGTCGGCCTGTTCGAGTAAAACGCGCATAAACCCAGAAAAATCAAGGCTTTGAGCCATACCGGCAATATTCGGAAGGGATGTGTGATATGGGAAAGGCAATAGCAATATTCAACCAGAAGGGCGGCGTGGGCAAGACCACCACAAACATCAATCTTGCCGCTTGCCTTGCTCTTAAGGGAAAGAGAGTGCTTGTCCTCGACCTCGACCCGCAGGGTAACACCACCAGCGGACTCGGGATCGCAAAGCGCGGGCTTGCGGCGACGAGCTACGACCTTCTCGTGGCTGACGACGTATCTCCGGAAAACGTTATCCTCAGGACCAGCGTCGAGGGGCTGGATATAATCCCCGCGAGCGTTGATCTTGCGGGCGCGGAGATAGAACTCGTCCGCCTGGAAGGCCGCGAAAAGCGTCTCAAGAAGGCCCTCGACAAGATAAGGGACAATTACGATTATATATTCATCGACTGTCCGCCGTCGCTGGGACTGCTTACGATCAACGCCCTGACGGCGGTCGAAAGCGTGCTGATCCCCATACAGTGCGAATTCTACGCGCTGGAGGGCGTCAGCCAGCTGGTTAGCACTATCGAGCTGGTCAGAAAGAGCTTAAACCCGCAGCTGAGGATACAGGGGGTCATCCTCTCCATGTTCGACGGACGAACAAACCTGTCAATACAGGTCGTCCAGGAGGTAAAGCGCTATTTCGGGGATAAGCTCTATTCTACAGTGATTCCAAGGAATGTACGTCTTGCTGAGGCTCCGAGCTACGGAAAGTCCATCATAGACTACGACCCGAAATCCAAGGGCGCAAAGGCTTATATGGCGTTTGCCGACGAATTTCTCGAAGCGGAGGTCCTGAATGGCTAAGACAAAAGGAGGCCTGGGGCGCGGGCTCGACGCGCTCTTCGGCGACAGCTTGACAAGCTTCGAGCCGGTCAGCGTAATAGCGCCGGAGGAAAAAGCTCCGGATAAAAAGCCTTCCGGGAAAGCCCCTGCAAAGGGCGCGTCAAAATCCGGAGGAAAGACCGCCGCGAAAGCTCCCTCAGCAAAAACAGCTGCAAAGCCCGATGAAAACAGTATAGTTTACATAAAACTGTCCGATATTAAACCCAACGCAAAGCAGCCTCGTACAGTGTTCGACCAGGAAGCGTTAAATGAGCTGGCGTCATCCATAAAGGAACACGGCATCATCCAGCCGGTGCTTGTACGCCCCGCAAAGAAGGGCTTCGAGCTGGTTGCCGGTGAACGCCGCTGGAGAGCGGCCCGGATCGCCGGACTCACCACAGTTCCCGCGATCGTGCGCAGCATAGACGACCGTCAGAATATGTTCTACGCGCTTATTGAGAACATGCAGCGCGAAGACCTCAACGCGATCGAAGAAGCGCGCGGCATACGCGAGATCATGGAAAGCTACGGACTCAACCAGGAGGACGCCGCAAAATCCATAGGCCGCTCCAGGTCCTATGTCGCAAACTCCCTGAGGCTTCTGAAGCTTCCTGAAGAAGTGCAGAAACTCGTGGAGGACAAGGCGCTTTCCGCCGGTCACGCGAGGGTGATAGCCGGCCTGTCCGGAAAAGCCCTGCAGCTTCAGGCCGCTGAAAAAGCTGTTAAGGAGGGCTGGTCCGTAAGGCAGATAGAAAACTATTCCGCAAAGGGCTCCGGCAAAAAGTCGCGGCGCAGAAAGGCCCGGGACAGGGATGTGGCGGCTATGGAAGACCGCCTGGCGGAGGTGCTCGGCACCAAGGTGCGCATAAACGGCACCGAAAACCGCGGAAAGCTGGAACTGGATTATTACAGCCGGGAGGAGCTCGACAGGCTGCTTGAGCTGCTTCTCGGGGAGCAGGGAGAGTAAAATGAGCGAAAAGTATGTAATTGCAATGGATCAGGGGACTACGAGCTCCCGCTGTATACTGTTCAACAAGAAGGGCGAGATCTGCAGCGTCGCGCAGAGAGAGTTCCCGCAGATATTCCCCAAGCCGGGCTGGGTCGAGCACGATCCTCTGGCGATATGGTCGACCCAGATGGGCGTTACCATGGAAGCAATGCAGAAGCTCGAGGTCGGCAGCGACGACGTCGCGGCTATAGGCATCACCAACCAGCGCGAGACTACAGTCATCTGGGACGCCAAAACCGGAAAGCCGATCTACAACGCTATAGTCTGGCAGTGCAGAAGAACTTCCGAAATGATCCAGAAGCTCAAGGCTGACGGCCTTGGAGACATGATACGCGAAAAGACCGGACTTGTTCCGGACGCGTATTTCTCCGCGAGCAAGATTGCCTGGATACTCGACCATGTATCAGGGGCCCGCGAACGCGCTAAAAAAGGCGAACTCCGCTTCGGGACCATAGACAGCTGGATCATCTGGAACCTCACGGACGGCGCGGTCCACGTGACGGACTACACCAACGCGTCCAGGACCATGCTCTTCGATATCCACCGTCTCTGCTGGGATCAGGAGATAATGGATTACTTCGGCATTCCGGCGTCCATGCTGCCAGAGGTCAAGCCGTCGGGCTGCGTATACGGATATACTTCAAAATTCGGCGGAATAATCCCAATCGCCGGCGCCGCCGGAGACCAGCAGGCCGCGCTCTTCGGCCAGTGCTGCTTTACTCCGGGCAGCGCCAAATGCACCTACGGAACAGGCGCGTTTATGCTTATGAATACCGGGGACGAGCCGGTGGCTTCAAGGAACGGGCTGCTGACGACCATGGCCGCCAATACCGACGACAGGCCGCAGTACGCGCTCGAGGGCAGCGTCTTTGTTGCCGGCGCCGCCATACAGTGGCTGCGCGACGGCCTGCGCATGCTCAAGACATCTCCACAGTCTGAGGAATACTGCACTTCCGTGCCGGACACCGCCGGCGTATATGTAGTGCCGGCCTTTACCGGAATGGGCGCGCCGTACTGGAACCAGTTTGCCCGCGGCACCGTGGTCGGTCTTACGAGAGGCGCGGAAAAAGAGCATTTTGTGCGCGCGGTGGTGGAATCCCTCGCGTACCAGACCAACGACCTTCTGTCCGCGATGAAGGACGATTCCGGGCTCAGCCTGCCGTCGCTGCAGGTTGACGGCGGAGCCAGCGCAAACAACTTCCTTATGCAGTTCCAGTCAGACATTTCGGACGCCCGCATCAGGCGGCCCAACTGCATTGAGACGACGGCCCTCGGCGCGGCGTACCTGGCCGGTCTTTCCGTCGGCTACTGGAAGGACAGGGACGAGATCCGCGACAACTGGGGACTCAACAGGGAATTCTCGCCGTCGATCGGAAGCGAAAAGCGCAGAGAACTGCTTAAGGGCTGGAAAAAGGCGATAAAATGCGCGCTTTACTGGGCGCAGGACGACGAAGAATAACAGAGACAGTGCCGTCAGGCTTGGGCCGCAAGGATATCCGCTGACTGAGGATAATAACTTTTTGTTTTGACACTTTCTGAAAACCGCTTGAAATAAAGCGGTTTTCTGTTATTTTTTGCTTTGCTGCGTCCGCTTTTTATCACTAAAAGGAGAATAAAAAGATGACAAAAGCAAATTTCAGGTTCACCCTTTATGAAACTATCACCGATCTCGGTACCGTTTATGGATTTGTTTGTGCAGGCTCTGACGGAAGCCTTTATATCGTCAGCGATATTTCCTCCGACATTTTCTTTGTTATCAGGATAATCGACCTGTTTAACAGGGAACAGCCCAAACCTGTGCAGGCTGAATATCTGCTGCAGGACCTGCTACCATAAGAAGTTTTTCTTAAAATAAACCCCGGCAGATGCCTGTCGGGGTTTGATTTATTATTTGTAGTTATTTTGCGGGCGCAGCGTTTTAAAAGATGCTTCCGACGGCCGCCGGCAGCGCCTCAAAGCTGTCCGCGGTGCCTTCCGGATCCTTTGCGCTGCCGAATCCGTAGGCCGCGTGGATAAAGGGTATGCCGGCAAAGACTGCCGCCTCCTGGTCCTTATCGGTGTCTCCGACCATAACGGCTTTTTCTATGCCGTATTCCCGGAGAAGGATCTTTATGCTTTCCCCTTTGGGAAGCAGCGTCTCCCCGTAGCAGATATGCCCGCGGAAAAGACCGGTAAAGCCGCAGCCCGCAAGAAATGCCTCGATGTAGCCTATCTGGCAGTTGCTTGCGATAAACAGATCGTAATTCTCCGCGAGGACACGCAGTGTCTGCCGCTCCTCCGGGAAGAGTGTCCCCGGATGGTCGTAGAGGTAGCTGATCTCGTACTCGGACATTACATCAAGTATCGCGTCGCGCTCCTCCTGGCTGCGGTCGCCGAAGATGTACATCATAATGTTATCCATGGTCATTCCCATGGTCGCCTTCATGGTGTCCGCGGTAATGCGCGTCGGGATCTGCGGGAAATTTTCGCGTATGGCGTTGTCCCATGCTTCGCCGACCTGGATCGATGAATCCCATAGCGTCCCGTCGAGATCGAATATCACCGCGGGGCGTTTCGCTTTTTCCGTATTGTCTTTCATTGCAGGTTCCGTTTCCTTATTTTCTGCTGCGCTGTTTTCCTGTATGCTGTTTTGCCTTGCGCGCTCTTCGTTGATGAAGACGTTTGCAAGCTCGTCGGCACGCCAGTTCATTTCCGCTGTTTTCAAGAATTCATCGTAATTAAACGATGGACCGTTATGCTTGCGGAAGCGCTCGTATTCCTTCTTCATCTGCTCTTCGCTCTTGCCGTCGAGGTGTCCCTTGACCAGGTAGAAGGAGGCTGTCTGCCCCTCAAGAAGAGACAGGAGCGTTTCCCAAAGCCCGCGGTTTTCGACAGGCTTTTTAGAACTGTTTTTCCATCCGTTTTTCTGCCAGTTTACGTACCATTTCTGGCGGAAGCAGTTGACCAGGTACGAGCTGTCGGAAAAAATATTTACGGCCAGGCCTTTTTCCTTCAGCGCGGAAAGCGCGGAGATGAGCGCGGAAAGCTCCATGCGATTGTTGGTCGTATTGACCTCCCCGCCGCAGAGTTCCTTTGTGCGTCCTCCGAATTCGAGGATGCAGCCCCATCCGCCGGTGTTGTTTTCGTTCTGATTTCCGGAGCACGCTCCGTCGGTATAGATGTTTACTGTTTTCATAGCGGAAAAATCATATCACTTAAATGCATAAAAGGCAATTTGTACGGCTTGAATAGCTACAGTAATTGGTTTACAATTATACTGTACTAATCCGTACGCAATATTTTTGTTGTCATAAAATTCTAAACAGGAGGAAAAAACTATGAGCAAAGTCGGTTTCGTCGGTCTGGGAATTATGGGAAAACCGATGTGCAAGCACATGCTGGAGGCAGGTATCGACCTCACAGTAACAGATCTCAACAAAGCCCTTGTAGACGAGATGGTCAGCCTCGGCGCAAAGAGCGCCGGCTACGAAGAAATGGCAAAGGCCTGCGATATCGTCATGATGATACTGCCCAACGCGAGCATCTCCAGAAGCGTCATCGAAGAGATGAAGCCGTTCCTTGCTCCCGGAAAGATCGTCGTCGATATGTCCAGCGTTACCCCGGGCGACTCCAAGGCCTGCTACGAAAGCCTCAAGGAAGTCGGCGTAAAGTTTGTTGACTCCCCGATCTCCGGCGGTGAGAACGGAGCGATCGCCGGCACCCTCGCTATCATGTGCGGCGGCGATCAGGACGCGTTCGACGCTCTCGAGTTCGTATTCAAGGCAATAGGCAGCAGCTGGCTGCTCATCGGCGGCCCCGGCGCCGGCAGCGTCTGCAAGCTGGTCAACCAGGCTATCGTAAACATCAACCTCTGCGCTGTGGGCGAATCCCTCACCTTCGCGGAGAAGGCGGGCGTTGACCCGATGAAGGTCTTCGAAGCCATCAAGGGCGGACTTGCGGGAAGCGAAGTCCTCCGCACCAAGGCTCCGATGATGTGCGAAAGAAACTTCGTACCGGGCGGCACCATCCTCGTAAACCGCAAGGACGTAAAGAACGTTCTGGCTACCGCTCACGAGATCGAATGCCCGATGCCGTTCACCGCTCAGGTCTATGAGGTGCAGAACGCCCTCGTCGTAGACGGCCACCTCAAGGACGACCAGAGCTCCTACGTAACATTCTTTGAGAGACTTGCCGGCGTAACCGTACATACCGGCGGTGAAAACGCATAAGGCGGAGACAGCATGGGAGAAAATCTTAATATAAGCGTATTTGAAAACTGGCAGCCCGTGGACGAGAAAGCGGTCGACGAGCTTCTTGCCAGAGAGATCGAAGCAAGCGATATCAAATTTATCGTTCTCGACGACGACCCCACCGGAGTGCAGACCGTCCACGATGTAGACGTTTACACCGACTGGAGCGTTGAGAGCATCAAGAGCGGCCTGCTCGGTCAGCAGAAGGTGTTCTACATCCTGACCAACAGCCGCGGAATGACCGTGGCAGAGACCACCGCAGTCCACAAGGAGATCGGCGTAAACGCCGCCAAGGCCGCAGCCGAGACCGGCGTAAGATATCTCTTCATGAGCCGCAGCGACTCCACCCTGCGCGGGCATTATCCGCTCGAGACCGAGCTTCTGCGCGAGGCGCTCGAGGCTGACGGAACAAAGATCGACGGCGAGATACTCTGCCCGTTCTTCAAGGAAGGCGGAAGGTACACCATCGGCAACGTACACTACGTCAGATACGGCGAAGACCTAGTGCCCGCAGCGGACACCGAGTTTGCCAGGGACAAGACCTTCGGCTATACCAAATCTGCCATCCCCGAATACATCGAGGAGAAGACCGGCGGCGAGTTCAAGGCTGAGGACGTTACCTGCATCAGCCTCGACGAGATCCGCGCCTGCGACATCGACGGCATCACCGAAAAGCTCAAGGCTGTAAACGGCTTCAACAAGGTCTGCGTCAACGCCATCGATTACTGCGACCTCAAAGTATTCTCCGTAGCTCTTTACAGAGCCATAGCCGCCGGCAAGAACTTTATGTTCCGCACCGCTGCAGGCCTCGTAAAGGTCGCCGGAGGAATCAGCGACAAGCCCCTGCTCACCAAGGAAGAGATGATCCTCGGAAATAAGGATATGGGCGGCATAGTCGTTGTAGGAAGCCATACCGCAAAGACCACCGCGCAGCTCGAGGCTCTGCTCAACGGAGTTCCCGGACTGGTGGCTATCCCGTTTGACAGCAACAAGGTGCTCGACGGCGACGAAGCCTTCTGGGCTGAGGTCGACAGAGTAGTGGCAGCGGAGGAGGAAGCCATTAAGGCCGGCAAGACCGCGGTCGCGTACACAGTCAGGAAGGTCCTCACTCTCGAGAACGACACTAAGGAAAGCGCTCTTCAGCGCAGCGTCAAGATCAGCGACGGCGTTCAGAGCCTTGTCGGAAAGCTTTCCGTACAGCCCGCGTTCATAATCGCCAAGGGCGGCATCACTTCCAGCGACGTCGGAACAAAGGCCCTGAGGGTAAAGAAGGCCAACGTGCTCGGCCAGATCTGCCCGGGCATTCCTGTATGGGAGACCGACGACAGTTCCAAGTTCCCGCATATGGCGTACGTCATTTTCCCGGGCAACGTCGGAGACGCCGACACGCTCAAGACAGCTGTTGAGAAACTGCTCGGATAATAAAATTTTCGAAATGTAAAGCGGCCTTAAACCCGTTGTAACATTTCTGTAACAAGCACAATGTATACTTGATTCCGTAACGTAGGAGTGTGTCTCCGGTTACGGAATCATTTTATTGTGGAAAGGAGAAGGCAATGAGATCGGCAAAGAGGATCATAGCGATCATTCTTTCGTTGATAATGCTCGCCAGTGTTTCGGCGTTTGCTTCGGCTGCGATCGTAAGCCCGGCAAAGAGCAGCATAGTGTATTCAGACAGCCTTCTTGTGTCCGTAAAAGTCAGCGACGCGGAAAACATTCGCGTAACTGTCTACGAAAAAAAGGATTCCAGACAGATAGAGATCGTAAACGACAAGGGCATTGCGGAAAAGCGCACACAGTACTTCTCCGTGGACGTGAAAGATTTCACGGAAGACGATATAGCCCTTATTGCTGCCGGCAGGCTTCTGGACGATAATAACGAACCGATCCTCCTCAGCACCGGCGCAGCCGTAAAGAGATACACGGACTTCACCGTAGGCGAAGCCGAGACCTTTAAAAATGAGACCGGCATCTCCTTCTATACAAAACAGCTTTCAGATGTTAAACCGGGCCTGTACAGAGTCAAGGTCGAGCTCCTCGACGGCGACGGGCTTGTAAAGAGCGTCAGCTCCCATATAGTCGCTGTCAAGGAAAAGGAGCTTGCTCCGCAGGAGGACGTCCTCTCCGGACAGCAGAACGCGGTCACCGTAATACAGAACCTGCTCAAGTCCATATTTAAATAGAGATGACGGACAGGCGGATAGAATCGATAAAGAACGTTTTTCTGGTAGTATTGTTCTCAACGACAATACTACTTTTATATTTACTCTGGTCGCATAACTCGAACAACTTCAGCATTCTCAACATACTTGCGGGAAGCGGCGAAAAAGCCGATGTCCCAAGGCTGGAAGAGGTCATGGCGCCACGTTATGTCGCGATCTCCGACGGGTCGGGCGTGTTCCGCCTGGCCGAGGGCTACACCGCTCATGTTGCCGCCGCGGCGTCTGAGGCGCTCACAGAGGCCTGCGGGCAGGGTCCTGTTGCCATAAGCGAAATAAACAGGATGCAGTATTCCGCGGTCATGAGCCGGTACAATTCCATTCAGACAGCGCTCTGCTGCGACATCCCGTTTTCCGATTACGCGGCCTACAACGGCGTAAGCATAGGCGCCCCGGCTGACCAGATCCAGACCGTTTCCCTGATAGCTTTTTCAGACGCGTCCAAGGAGAGCATATTTATTTATGACGGTCCGCAGGACCGCTATTTCCGGCTGAGGACTTCAGCTGACCACGAGTATACCGAAGATCTTGTTTCAATGTGCACTGCCGGAAGCGAGAGCTGCTACCCGGCATCGGAGATACTGGGATTTGGAAGGGCGTACATTGCGGTCGGGGCTGAAAGTTCACTCAGCGAAGGCCGATATATAAGCGAAGGAGCCGAGCGGGGAAGGGATCTCAGGACGTCCATGGCCGAGACCGTGATGGGTGAGAATTTCGACTTTGTCCGAAGGATAAGCGACGGCTTCGGCAATATTACCTATATGTACGGCTACGGGCAGAAGACCTTTACCGCGAGGGCGGACGGAAGCTTCGAATACAGCAGTGAGCTGTCTTCAGGCAGCGCCGGGGATTTTTATTCGGATCTCAAGACCGCGGTGACATTTGTCGCGCGCTGCGGCGGATGGCCGGGCCTTGGCGGCGAACAGATATCCCTTGTCCTCGACAGGGCGGACAGCTTCGGCGAAGGCCGCCAGGCAGGGCATACCTACCGCTTTAAACAGCTTCTGGGCGGTGTCCCCGTGCGCGGGGAAGACGAATATCCCGTGGAGATCACGGTGACTAACGGGCAGGTCAGCTATTACAGGCGCGCCGTCATAAACTATCTGGAGATGACCTGGTCGGGCAGCTCGCAGACTGCCGAGCCGGCTAATGTTATTGCCAACAACTGCAATCACATATATAACGTAATGCACAACAATACTCTGGTGGCAGCGGTGGACGAGGCGTTCAGCGAGGTCTCCGAAGCCCTTGTCGACATGCATCAGGGGTACTTCCAGTCTTCTCAGGGCAGCGCTCTGGTGCCCTGCTGGATAGTCCGGATGAACGACGGGTCGGACTTCTTCTTCGACCTTTATGACGCGGCTCCGCTCGGGTTCCGCAGATCGGGGGAATATGGACTGGAGTAAGGCAAAGAGCATACTTATAATAGCGCTGGTGATCACCAATCTCCTGATCGCGTCGATGTATTTCGGCCAGCTTCGGGACGACCGGCTGCAGAGCGAGTCCGCCGCGCGCAGCGCTGCGGAGTATGTCAGCAGCCGGGGCGTGACCCTTGACTGCGCGATCCCCACTAAGGAGATAAAGCTCCCTGTTCTTTTTGTCAGCTTTTCCGACGACGCAAAAAGCACGGATCTCAGGTATAAGAATTATCCCGTCGAGATCAGCGGCGAAGGCTACGGAGTGCCTGTTTCCTACAGCACCGGCGAAGCCGTTGGGCGCGTCGGCTCGGCGTCATCCGCGCTCGTGAGCTTTGTTTCCGGACTCGACAGCGTGTCATTTGTCCCGCCGGAAGGCCTCATAATAAGGGATATTTCGCTCGTCTTCTGGATCAACAGAAGCGAATTCTCCTCCTCCGTTGAGGAAGATACCGCCATCCCCGCCTGGAAATTCACCACTTCCTACGGCGTCTTTTACATCAACGCTTTTTCAGATTGATTTTTGGCATAATGACGGGTGACGCGAGGAGAGGCATCCCCAGCGCGAGGAGCGCCTGCACCGCAGCGCATGGGGAAACCGAGCGGCAGGACCCGTACATAAACGTTTATATCAAAAACACAAATCCCGAAACGTTGATATTTTCAACACACTTTCTTCACACTGCTATGTAGAATTAATATCTGAGGAGTGAACAATGAACCTCGAAATATGCTCCCTCGCAAGCGGGAGCAGCGGTAACTGCTATTTAATACGTTCAGAAAACACGGCGGTCCTTGTGGACGCGGGCATAAGCTGCAGACAGATATGCCTGGGCCTTTAGGATCTGGGGCTAGGCCCCGCGGACCTGGCCGGGGTGCTCATAACACACGAGCACAGCGACCATGTAAAAGGTCTGAAGGTGCTTGCCGAAAGGCACGGCGTTCCGGTCTTCATCAACGAAGCGACGCTCAGAGCGACGGACGCCGATCCGGCAAAGATACGCCTCCGCCTGTTCCGTTCCGGAGATTCCTTCCGGGCGGGAGACCTGGACGTAAAGAGCTATCCGGTGTCTCACGACGCGGCCGATCCGGTGGCGTTCAGCTTCGAAAAGGACGGCGCAAAGATATCGATAGTCACGGATACCGGCGTGGTCACAGGGCACGC
>JAFYFK010000077.1 GCA_017543805.1 Bacillota bacterium
CCACAAAAGCTTATACCGCTCCGTCTGGCTCCGGTATTAGTCAAGAATCTTGTCATGGACGCGGTCTACAGGACAAGCGGGGAAAGCGGCGGAAGCCTCAATATTTCAAACATAACCAACCTTCCGATGCCTGAACAGATGCTCCGTTATATAGAGCGCATGGAATTCATAATCGGCCCCCAGCGGAGCTACCCGAACAACTGTTCCGTGCTGAGCTTCGGGGGAAAAACATATATCAACATGATCCGCAACATACGGCAGTCCGAACTGGAGCGCCGTTTCTTCTCCAGGCTCGTGGAGCTGGGGATGGCGGTGGAAATAGAATGCAACAGGAGATAGAAAATGTACTGTGTAAAATGCGGAGTAAAACTGCAGGACGGCGTCGAAGAATGCCCGCTCTGCCACACGCCGGTGTGGAATCCCGAACCGAAGGAGGAAAGCCGCAGATATCCGGACACGATGCCGGCGCAGCATAAAGAGTCGGACATTCCGGGAGCCGTTGCCATGACGGTGATCTGCGCCATTGCGAGCATCGTTACGCTTACTGTATGTTTTAAGCTTTACGGCAGCCTCAGCTGGGGAGGCTATGTTATACTTGGACTTCTGCTGTTCTATGTGATAGCAGTTCTTCCCCGCTGGTTCGTACATCCGAAAGCGGAAGTATTCGTGCCGGTCGACCACGCGGCCGCGGCGCTGTATGTGCTGTACATCTGCCTTAAGACCGGCGGCAGCTGGTTTATGAGCTTTGCGTTTCCCGTTATCCTGAGCAGCTGTATCATCTCCACCGCGCTGATCTGCCTGCTCAAATACGTAAAAGGCGGCAAAGCCTTCATCCTCGGAGGATTTCTTCTTGCACTCGGAGGCTTTACGGTTCTTGTGGAGTTCTTTGAGCATTTGAGCTTCGGGGTCGAAATGTTCCGCTGGAGCCTCTATTCGCTGGCCGGTTTCGGCTCAGCGGGCCTGTTTCTTCTGATAGCGGGAATGATCCCGTCCCTGCGCCACGGAATGCGCAAACGCTTTTTCTTTTAAACTGCTATGAAAGCGCATCTTTTTCTGACTGAAAAAAGAAAGATCCCTGTCGGGGATCACAATATACGCCTTCTTATCCTCCGCCCTCTGGCTCAGAGCAAAACGCCCGTTCCGGGGGTCCTCTGGGTCCACGGAGGCGGCTACCAGTCCGGCTCGGCTAAGGATATCTTCGCCACCAGGGCTCTTTCGCTGGTGGTCAAATTCGGCGCGGTGCTTGTCGCGCCGGATTACAGGCTCTCAAAAAAGCACCCTTACCCGGCAGCTCTTCACGACTGCTGGGCTGCCCTTCTGTATCTTAAAAAGCACGCGGAAGAGCTCGGAGTCCGTTCCGATCAGATAATGGTCGGCGGAGAAAGCGCCGGGGGCGGAATGGCAACCGCTCTCTGCATGCTCGCCCGCGACACCGGCGCGGTCAATATCGCTTTCCAGATGCCGCTGTATCCCATGCTGGACGACAGGGACACCCCGTCAAACGCGGACAACCACGCGCCCAACTGGGACAGCAGGCGCAACCGCAAGGCCTGGAAGCGCTACCTCCGGGATGCCTACGGAACGGATCTTGTTCCAGTCTATGCGGCTCCGGCAAGATGCAGGGATTACAGAGGCCTTCCGCCCTGCTACACTTATGTCGGTGACATCGAGCCGTTCTACAGCGAGACGGTCGATTATGTGCGCCATTTAAACGAAGCCGGCGTGCGCGCCGAGGTCGATGTTTACCCCGGCTGGTTCCATGCCTACGACATCTTCTTTCCTACAAAGAAAATAGTGCGCGAAGCGATCGCGCACTTTGATGAACATGTCAAATATGCGATGGAGCACGATTTTGCCCCTCAGTCTGAAGACTGATCTAAACTGACAGCTCCCTGCTGCCTCCGTCTTCAAAATACTTTTTAAGTTCGAACGGCGAATAGATACCAAGGTCTGTGACGACGCCTGTGACGAGGCCCGGCGGGGTCATGTCGAAGGTCGGATAGTAGCCTTTTACCCCCTCCGCGGCGGTACGCACGCCCATTGCCTGAAGGACGAATTCAGGATCTCTTTCTTCTATCTTTACAGTCGAAGCGTCCGGATGTCCAATATCCGGAGTGCCGGTTACATAATACGGTATTCCGTGAAAGTTGCTCACGATGGCCAGCTGGTACGTCCCTATCTTATTTACCACATGCCCGTCAAGACATATAGCGTCAGCAGCCGATGTGAACAGATCTATCATCCCGCGGCGCATCAGGAACGCCGGAGCGTTGTCCGTAATTACCGTCACATCTGCGCCCATATCGCGGCAGACTGTGGCCGTAAGGCGCGCCCCCTGGAAATACGGGCGGGTCTCGCAGCAGTAGATAGCCGGATGTTTTCCCATATTGCCCGCGTGGCGCAGCATCATGCCGATTATGGTCTCCCCGAAGCACTGCGTAAGAACTCCGTCGCGCACAGGGAACTGCTCCGCGAGATATATCGCGGCCTTCTCTATGCGGCGGTAACGGCGCTCGTTCTGCGCTACAGCCTCGTTGAAGAGAGCTTCTTCCAGATCCGCTCCGGATGCCCAGGCATCTTCCGCAGCTTTAAGACAGGTATTCACGACCTGCTCAAGGCGCTTTTTTGTTGTGGGACGGGCTGAGGATATCACCTTTGCGGCGTCCTCAAGCACGGCGCGCTGCTGCGCCTCCGGCTGTCCCTTGCACTGGTGCGCGGCGAGCGCCATGCCCATCGCGGCGGCGGAAAAAGGCCCCGCTGACTGGGTCACCATATCCGTGATGGCCTGGGCCACTTCCTGATATGTCCCGCACTCTTCAAAGCGAACAGTTGTCGGATACACGCGGCGGTCGAGTATGCGCACGCATTTTCCGTCAAACCAGGCTATATTTTCGTACCTGAGCATAAAAGCCAGGTCTTTGTCTGCCCTGTCCATTCCTACGCCCTGTTTCCGAGAAGATAATACTTAAAGCCGGCGGCGGCCGCTGCTGACGCGTCGGCAAAGTTCCTGGTGTCGAAGAAGTTCTTATTGCGGACCGTTTCCGCAAGCGCGGCGAAATCAAGCTGTCTGTACTGCGAATGGTTTACTCCGAGAATAAGCAGATCGGCGCCCTTTGCAGCTTCGGACAGATCGGCAAGTATGTCTTCCCTTCTGCCGGCGACGAACGGATCGTGGGCGACGACGCTGCAGCCCTTATCCCTCAGGCGCTCGATGAGCTCCAGCACGGGGCTTTCCCTCATGTCGTCGACGTCCGGCTTGTAAGTGACGCCGAGAACGCAGACTTTGGGTGAATCCGTCCCGGAGAGTATCTCCATGGCGCGCTCTGTCGTATACGAAGGCATGCTGTCATTGGTGAGGCGCGCGTCGCGTATCATCGTGGCGAGCGAGGGTTCCTTCTCCACGATAAACCACGGGTCGACGGCTATGCAGTGCCCTCCGACTCCGGGGCCGGGCTGGAGGATGTTGACGCGGGGGTGTTTGTTGCAGAGCTTGATGAGCTCCCATACGTTGACGCCCTGCTTTTCGCAGATCTTGGCCAGCTCGTTAGCGTAAGCGATATTTATATCCCTGAATGTATTTTCCGAAAGCTTGCACATCTCCGCGGTGCGGGCGTCAGTCTCGGTTATCTCGCCCTTTACGAAGCTGGCGTAGAGTTCGGCGATGCGGTGCGCGGAACGGCTGTCGTAGCCCCCGGCGATGCGGTTGTTGTGGACCAGCTCGTCAAGTATATGGCCCGGGATGACGCGCTCCGGGGAATGCCCGAGGCTGAAGTCCTCACCGGCCTTAAGACCCGAGATATCCTCAAGTATAGGCTTCATAAGGCTGTCCACGGTTCCTACGGGAGAAGTGGATTCCAGTATTACCAGGTCGCCCTTTTTAAGTACTGCAGCGAGCTCCCTGGTTGCGCTTTCGACAAAGCGCATGTCCGCGGTCTTGTCCTCTTTTATGGGCGTCGGGACGGAGATGATGAACGCGTCGGAACTCTCCGGAGAGGTGGTCGCCCTGAGACGGCCGGTCTTCATGACTTCCGCGACGAACTCCGCGAGGCCGTTCTCCGTAATGATGACTTCGCCCCTGTTGAGAGCGTCCACTATGCGCTGATTTTTGTCCACTCCGACGACCTCATGTCCGGCGCTGGCGAACATTGCAGAGGTCGGCAGACCGATATATCCAAGGCCGATCACACAGATCTTCATTTTTTCAATTTACCTCCGAAAAAAGTACTTTATTTGACAAGTAATCTTACCACAAGAGCGCGATTTATGGTAGACTTAATTGGTATGAACAAAAGCGTATCAGAGTTTAAAAAAATTGATATTCTCGGCATACCTGTGGACAAAGTGACCACCGCGCAGGCGCTGGAAGCATTTGAAGACTTTCTGAACACCGACGGCCTTTCGTTTATAGCCACTCCCAATCCGGAGATAATACTCGCCGCACAGAAGGACCCGGAAATCATATCGGTCCTTAAAGCCGCGGACCTGAAGATCCCGGACGGCACAGGCATAGTAAAGGCGTCCGCCATTCTCGGACAGCCGCTTTCGGAAAGAGTTACGGGCATAGACTTCAGCTACGCGGCGCTTAAACGGCTCGCGGAACTCGGAAAGTCGGTGTATCTGCTCGGGAGCAGACCCGGGATCGCGGAAAAAACCGCCGCAAACCTCGCGGAACAGATCCCGGGGCTTAAGATAGCGGGCTTCCATGACGGATACTTCAAGCCGGACGGGGAAGACGCGGTCGTGCGGGATATAAATAGCTCCGGCGCTGACCTTCTCTGCGTCGCCATGGGCGCTCCCAGGCAGGAGCTCTTCATCTACAGGCACAGAAAGGACCTCGCCGTAAAAGCCGCGATCGGCATAGGAGGAAGCCTCGACGTGTGGTCGGGAGAACTAAGCCGCGCTCCGCAGTTCTACATAGACCATAATATCGAATGGGTCTACAGGCTCAAACAGGAACCTTCCAGGATCAAAAGGATCTGGAAGCTGCCATTGTTCTTAATTAAAGTTTACATACAGAGGGGGAAAAATGGACATTAAGGCTTTGCAGGAAAAAGCATTGCTAATCAGGCAGGACATCATACGTTCAACGTATCATGCCGGCTCGGGACATCCGGGCGGATCGCTGAGCGTAACCGAAATAGTCACTGCGCTGTATTTCGAGGTCATGAACATCGACCCGAAGGACCCGAAGATGCCCGGAAGAGACAAATTCGTTCTCTCCAAGGGTCACGCTGCGCCGGCTCTCTATTCGGCGCTCGCGGAGAGAGGATACTTCGACAGGGCTGAGCTCGTAAACCTCAGAAAGCTGGAGCACATGCTCCAGGGGCACCCTTCCCTTCAGGTACCCGGAGTTGAAATAGCCACAGGTTCTCTGGGCCAGGGCTTCTCCGGAGCCGTGGGATTCGCGCTCGCCAACAGGCTCAACAAAGATCCCGGCCAGGTCTATGTAGTCCTCGGCGACGGTGAGCTCCAGGAAGGCCTTGTCTGGGAAGCGGCTATGGCTGCAGGCCACTATCATCTGGAAAACCTTATCGCCGTTGTCGACCATAACGGTCTTCAGATAGACGGCAGGAACGACGAGGTCATGACCGTCAACCCGATAGACAAAAAGTTCGAAAGCTTCGGCTGGAACACGATAAACGTGGCCGACGGACACGATTTTGAACAGCTTCTTGACGCCTTCGCAAAGGCAAAGGCCTTCGCCAACGGCAAGCCGACATGTATCATAGCAGAGACCCACAAGGGCCACGGCGTCTCATTCATGGAGGACCAGGTCGGCTGGCACGGCAAGGCGCCCAACAGAGAACAGGCAGAAGCGGCGATGAAGGAACTCGGAGGTGAACTGTAATGGCAGATAAGATCGCGACAAGAGCAAGCTATGGCAGAGCCCTCGTAGAGCTCGGAGCCGAAAATCCGGATATCGTGGTCCTGGACGCCGACCTCTCCGGATCCACACAGACCAAGAAATTTGCTGACAAATATCCCGACAGGTTCTTCAACGCCGGCATAGCCGAGGAAAACATGGTCGGAATGGCAGCAGGCCTCGCGCTTTCCGGAAAGATCCCCTTCTGTTCCAGCTTTGCGATGTTCGCTTCCGGCAGAGCCTGGGAGCTTATCCGCAACGCGGTAGTTCATAACAGGGCTAACGTTAAGATCTGCGCGTCGCACGCGGGCATCACGGTAGGCGCCGACGGAGCCACCCACCAGTGCGTCGAGGACCTCGCCATAATGCGCGCCATCCCCAAGATGACCGTCATCAACCCCGCGGACGACGTCTCCGCCCGCAAGCTCATAAAGCAGGCAGCCGAGATGAACGGCCCCTGCTACATCCGACTCGGAAGAGCCGCCTGCCCCGTCGTCTATGACGAGGACGTCAATGTGGAGATCGGCAAAGCGCTTACAGTACGCGAAGGCCTGGACTTTACGGTGATAGCTACAGGAATCATGGTCGAAAAAGCCATGGAAGCGGCAGAACTGCTCGCGGCTGAAGGCATACAGATCCGCATCCTGGATATGCACACCATCAAACCGATAGACAAAGAAGCGATAATCCACGCAGCATTGGAGACCAATGGCATCGTTACCGCTGAGGAGCACAATATAGTCGGCGGGCTCGGTTCCGCTGTCGCTGAAGTCGTATGCACCTGCGCCCCCTGCAAGATGGCCATGATAGGCGTCAAGGACCGCATGGGCGAATCCGCCGAGCCGGACCAGCTCATCGAAAAGTACGGCCTCACCGGCAAAGACATCGCCGAAGCGGTAAAAAGCCTGCGATAATTTAGCAGTATAACAGGTTGACATCTTATTCTGATTGTTATAAGGTATAATTTACAGATATTGTAAATTATACCTTATTTGTTTACAATTTCAGAAAGGTGTTGAAAGATGAGAGAATCTATTAAGATCGCGGTAGTTCCGGCGTCGGGGGGAGCCGGAGCCAGTTTTACTGCAGGGCTCACATCTATGCGTCTGGCGGAGATATCAAGCCTTAAGGTGACCCTGGCTGAGCTGGGCCATCCGTATTTTTATCAGGCGCTCGGAATGGAAAAGCGTTTTGTCGTGCGCAGTTTTATCCCCTACCGGGAACTGCTTAAAAACGGGAAAAGCGTCAGGGAGCTTGACAACAGCGAGGAAGGCATCAACTGGGCGCTTCTTCGTCCCGGAAAGGACGACGCTCCCCCTGCCCCCGAGCTTTTCCGTTTTATTTACAATGTGCCCGGCGAACTGGTCGTGCTGGACTGTTCCGGCCTGGACAG
>JAFYFK010000078.1 GCA_017543805.1 Bacillota bacterium
ATGGTTCTGGATATGAAAAAACTGCTCAGTTTTATCTTGTGCGTATCTTTGATCTTTGCTTCCGCTGCGGTATGCTTTGCAGCGGAGCCTGCGGGTGACGAGAACTATAAGACAAAGGCGGACGGCCACAAGTATTACATAATGGTCAACCGGCAGATGAACACCGTTACGGTCTATACCGCCGGCGACGACGGTTATTATTCCAAACCATACAAGGTCATGGTCTGCTCAACGGCCAGGGAAGGGCATACGACGCCTTCCGGGACCTTCAGCAGCAGCCAGCTGGCGCGCTGGTGCTACATGGTCGACGGCAGCTACGGGCAGTACGCCACGCGCATAAAAGGCGCCATACTTTTCCACTCTGTCTGCTATCACAAACAGGACCAGTCGACGCTCATGACCGAGGAATACAATATGCTCGGCGGCGTGGCGTCGCTTGGCTGCGTGCGGCTTCAGACCGCCGACGCAAAATGGATATACGAAAACTGCGCAGCGGGAACGAAGGTCACGGTCTACGACAGCCCCGATCCCGGCCCGCTCGGAAAGCCGGAGAAGAGGGTAAACGAGATCACTCCGGCGCTCGACAACGGCTGGGATCCGACCGACCCTTCAGAGGGCAATCCGTGGAAAGCCGTTCTTGATGAACAGTTTAAAGTCCTGCCGTTTGACGACCTTTCCTACGGCGCCTGGTACACTGACCACATTCGCTTCGTGTACGAAAAAGGCCTTATGAAGGGCACCGGCGGGACGCATTTTACTCCCGGCGGACAGCTCACAAAGGCAATGGTCCTGCAGATACTTTACGCCATGACCGACGGGGCGCGCGAGGCCTTCCCCAAAAAGGACGGCGACGCCAACTGGTTTGACGCTCCGCTTGCCTGGGCAGTCGATTCCGGGCTCGCGGGCGATGTCCTCTTCAACGCGAACACCGCGAACAGGGTCATAAGCCGCCAGGAGCTCGCTCTTCTGCTGTACCGTTACGAGACAGCGCAGAAAGGGAAGCCCGCCGAAACAGACGCGGATCCGCTGTCAGCGTTTACAGACGCCCAGCTTGTAAAGAACTACGCAAAGGACGCTGTCGGCTGGATGGTCTCGGACGGCCTGCTGGCCGGAAAATCCGCGGACATCTTGGCCCCGGACGACCCGCTGACCCGCGCACAGTTCGCGGCTATACTGGAGCGCTATATCAAACACTGAAAGTCCGTATAATTTTTCTGTTAATAAGCCCTGCGTTGTGATATAATTTTTCGGATATGTTATCGCAGGGCTTTTTTATTGCCCGGAAAGAAAAGAGGTTATCGACATGGCGACAGACATCAAAAAAATATTCGCTGATCCCTCTGCGTTCGCAGACAAGGAAATAGAGGTCTGCGGCTGGGTCAGGAATAACCGCGGTTCCAACAAGTTCGGCTTCCTTGCCTTAAACGACGGGACCTTCTTCACATCCGTACAGGTAGTCTACGAAGAGGCTAAGATCGGCAACTTTGCCGAGGTCAGCAAGCTTCCGCTCTCGACTGCCGTAAACGTAAAGGGCACTCTTGTGTTGACTCCGGAAGCCAAGCAGCCCTTCGAGATACAGGCAAAGGAGATCACGGTCGAGGCTCCGTCAGATCTCGACTATCCCATTCAGAACAAGCGCCACACCATGGAATATCTGCGTACGCAGGCTCATCTGCGCCCCCGCACCAACACCTTCAGCGCGGTCTTCCGCGTAAGGTCGCTCGCGGCGTACGCGATCCATAAATTCTTCCAGGAGAGGGGCTTTGTATACGCGCATCCGCCCATCATCACCTGCAGCGACGCCGAAGGCGCGGGCGAGATGTTCCACGTCACCAATTTCGATCTTGACAACGTTCCCAGGACCGAAGACGGCAAGGTGGACTTCGATAAGGATTTCTTCGGAAAATCCGCAAACCTCACCGTAAGCGGACAGCTCGAGGCGGAGATATTTGCGCTGGCGTTCAAGAACACATATACCTTCGGACCGACCTTACGCGCCGAGAACTCCAACACCGCGCGCCACGCGTCCGAATTCTGGATGATCGAGCCGGAGATGGCTTTCTGCGACCTTAAGCAGAATATGGACGTCATCGAGGCCATGGTCAAATACATAATCAATTACGTGCTGGAAAACGCTCCCGAGGAAATGAAGTTCTTCGACAGCTTTGTGGACAAGGGCCTGCTTGACCGTCTGCACCACATCGTAAACAGCGACTTTGTGCGCCTCACCTACACTGAAGCCATCGATATCCTGCTCAAGGCGGATAAAGAGTGGCAGTACCCGGTCACCGGCTGGGGCTTCGACCTCCAGTCCGAGCACGAGCGCTACCTGACCGAGGAAGTCTTCAAGAAGCCCGTATTCCTCACGGATTACCCGGCTGATATCAAGGCCTTCTACATGCGCATGAACGAGGACGGAAAGACCGTCGCGGCCTGCGACCTGCTCGTCCCCGGCATCGGCGAGATCGTCGGCGGCAGCCAGAGAGAGGAGCGCTACGACGTCCTCGTAAAGAAGATGGAAGACATGGGCATGGACCTCGATCCCTACTGGTGGTATCTTGAGCTCCGCAAGTACGGCGGCGTAAAGCATTCCGGCTTCGGCCTCGGCTTTGAGCGCATGATCATGTACCTGACGGGCATGTCCAACATACGCGACGTCATACCGTTCCCGAGAACTCCGAGAACGGCTGATTTCTAGATAATTCAAATTGATTAGCAATTACCGTTGTGTTATATTTAAATCTGGCGGGTCTGAAGACCCTTATATCGCAAATTAAATTAGGAGGAAACATATAAAATGAAAGGCTACACAAGCGAAAACATCAGGAACATCGCTCTTATCGGACACGGAAGTACCGGAAAAACGACTTTCCTGGAAGCTGCACTTCTCGCGACCGGCGTCGTAAGCAGACTGGGAAAAGTTGAAGACGGAAACACCGTATCCGACTTCGATAAGATGGAGATCGAAAAAGGTTATTCCATCGGCCTTTCGATAGTTCCCGTAGAATACAACAAGGTAAAGCTCAACTTCCTCGACACCCCGGGCGTCTTCGACTTCGTAGGCGAGGTCGATTCCGCGCTCAGAGCTGCTGAGGCAGCGGCCATCTTCGTAGACGCGTCCTCCGGCATCCAGGTCGGTACCGAAAAGGCGTGGGCAAGCTGCGAAAAGTTCAACGTTCCCCGTTTCTTCGTCATCAACAAGACCGACAAGGAAAATGTGGGCGTCAACATGGTCATCGACAGCCTCGTTTCCAAGTTCGGAACCTCTGTTGTCACTATGGACGACAAGGATGCTCTGAACGAAGCGATTGCCGGAGCTGACGAAGCTCTCATGGATAAATTCTTCGAAGGCGAGGAATTTACCGACGCTGAATTCAGCGCGGGACTTGCCAAGGGTATCGCGAGCGGAGATATCTGCCCGGTATTCACCTGCTCCGCTGTCAAGGGCACCGGCATCAAGGAACTCCTCGACGCATGCGTCAAGTATATGCCTAAGGCCAGCGGAGAGGTCGAGAACCTCGAAGGGGACCCCGTAGCATACGGTGACGGCCCTGTCGCAGCGTTCGTATTCAAGACCATCGCTGATCCGTTCCTCGGAAAGATCTCCCTCGTAAAGGTCGTCCGCGGCAAGCTGACCCCGGCCATGATGGTATACAACACCACCGCAGAGAAAGAAGAAAAGCTCGGCTCTATGTTCTTCCTCAGAGGAAAGACCCAGGGCGAGGCTCCTGCAGTCAACCCCGGAGACATCGTTGCTCTCGCAAAGCTTCAGTTTACCCAGACCGGCGACACCCTCTGCGATAAGGCAAACCAGGTCAAGTTCGCTCCGGTGGAATTCCCGCAGCCGACACTCTTCACCGCTATCGAGTCCAAGGCAAAGGGCGACGACGCAAAGGTCGCTTCCGGTCTTCAGAAGCTCAGAGAAGAAGATCCTTCCTTCAGCTTTGAGAGAAACGTCGAGACCCGTCAGTCTCTGCTCGGAACCCAGGGCGACCTCCAGACCGGTACCCTGCTCGCCAAGCTCAAGGACCGCTACGGTGTTGACGTTGACATAGTTCCCCAGAAGGTCGCTTACAGAGAGACCATAAAGGGCACCTCCGATGTACAGGGCAAGCACAAGCAGCAGACCGGCGGTTCCGGCCAGTACGGCGACGTTTACATCAAGTTCGCTCCGTCTGCGGAAGAGTTCGAGTTTGCTGACGAGACTGTCGGCGGCTGCGTACCCAAGAACTTCATCCCCGCGGTTGAAAAAGGCCTGCGCGAGTGCACGGAGAAGGGACCCCTTGCAGGCTGCAAGTGCCAGAACATC